>JAQUAR010000189.1 GCA_028687155.1 Methylacidiphilaceae bacterium
TGATGGTCCATCGGGTGAGGCGGGCAAGTTAAAAGCTTTCCTCCCCAGGCCAGGACTTCTAAAAGGTGCTATGCGTCGTCTTTGGTTGCCCTTTTTCCTCCTCTCTCTTCTGCTGGCTCGACCCTTCTTTGCCGAACGGAGCAAGGCGGAGGGGGTTTCGGAAAGAGTCCTGCGGATTGGTGCCGCCGCCGATCTCCGTTACGTTCTTCCGGAGGCGATTACCGCTTTTTCGCAGGGAGGCAAGCCTGCTCGGATCGAAGCGACGTACGCCTCCTCCGGGAAGATCTACGCGGAACTGCTTCAGGGCGCAGACTTGGATCTTTTCCTGGCGGCCGACCAGGAGTACCCCCAGCGCCTGGTCGTTGCCGGGGTGGCTCGCGGAGAGGTCTTTGTCTATGCGCACGGTTCGGTCGTCCTCTGGGCAAGAAAGGAGGCGGATCTCTGGAAGGCCGGAGCGGCCGTAGCGGCGTTGCGAAGCGCTTCGCTTCGTCGTCTGGCCTTGGCGAATCCCCGTGTCGCTCCCTACGGACGCGCGGCCGAAGAGACGCTGCGCCGGGCGGGCTTGTTGGCCGGGGTCGAAGGAAAACTGGTTTTCGGGGAAAATGTCGCTCAGGCATTTCAGTTTGCGCAGCAAGGAGCTGCCGACGCCTGCTTGATTTCTCGCTCTCTGGCGCTGGCGCCGACGGCCCAAAAGGAAGGCCGTTTCGAGGAGTTTCCCCCCGGGACTTCCCCCACGCTGGAGCAAGGGGGGGTGATTGTAAAGAGTTGCCGCCAGTTGGATCTTGCGGAAGCTTTTCGAGATTTTCTCCTCAGCCCGGAAGGGCAGAAGCTCTTTCGGAGTCATGGCCTATGACCAATTGGCAGACCCTCTCCTAAGACCCGGCATGGACTGGATTGCCTTCGCGTTGAGTTTGAGACTGGCTGCGGTGACCACGCTCACGCTCTGCTTGATCGGCATCCCCTTGGCCGGCTGGGTCGCCTATTCGAAGAGCAGGCTGCGGCCGGCCTTGGAGGCGGTCATCGCTCTGCCGCTGGTCCTGCCGCCGACCGTGCTCGGTTTTTTTCTCCTGGTCGGCTTTGGACGCGCCGGCTGGCTGGGGCACTGGTATGGCCGCCTGACGGGCGGTGGCTCTCTTGTGTTTTCTTTCGAAGGGCTCTGGGTGGCATCGGTTCTCTACAGCCTCCCCTTTCTGGTTCAGCCCGTGGCGGCGTCAATGGCGGGTATCCCCAAAAGCCTTCGCGAGGCGGCGTGGGTTCTGGGGGCGGGGCGGGCCGAAACCTTCGTTCGGATCGTCTTGCCGCTGGCTTGGCCCGGAATCGCATCGGGGATCGTCCTGAGCTTTGCACACACCTTAGGGGAATTTGGCGTCGTTCTCATGGTGGGGGGAGACGTCCCCGGGGTGACGCGGACGCTGTCGATCTCCCTCTACGACGCAGTCGAGTCCCTGGATTACGGCTTGGCAACGAAGACCGCGGTCTTCCTTTTTATCCTTTCCTTCCTGCTGCTCTCCGCCGCCTACTGGTTTCAAAAGCGGCTCCTGGTGCGCTAGCCGCCTGTCGGCCCTTGGCTTGCTGGGGAAGAGAAATCCTGTTTTGTTTGCCGGCAAGGAGATGGGGCGGTTAACAGTCGATTTTCGATTTTGCTATCCGGGGGGAGGAGAACTCAGCGCTTCTTTTCTTTTCGCCCTCGAGCCTCCCGGGGTGCTCGTCTTCTTCGGCCCCTCCGGGGCTGGGAAGACGACGATTCTCCGATCTCTCGCCGGGCTTGAGCGGCCTGCGGTCGGAAGGATTCAATTTCGGGATGAGGTCTGGATGGACGTGGAGCGGAACCTCTGGCTCCCGCCGCAGCGGCGGAAGATCGGATATGTCGATCAGCGCGACGCGCTCTTTCCCCACTTGAACGTGGAGGAGAATGTGGCGTTCGGGTTGCACGGTCTCCCGCGAAAGGAAAGGAGACGGCAGGCGGAGAAGAGCATGGAGAGTTGCGGGCTCCTCCCGCTGGCGGGGCGCTCCCCAGCCACTCTGTCGGGAGGCGAAAGGAGGAGGGTGGCCCTCGCCCGGGCCCTGGCATGCCATCCTCGGCTGCTCCTGCTGGACGAACCGTTTGCGGGCTTGGATCCGAGAGGGCGAGGAGACCTTCTGCAACTCGTTCGGAAGATCGTTCACGAGCGATCGCTTCCCACGATTTTCGTCACCCATGAGGAGAGGGAAGCGGTGCTCCTGGGGAGAGAACTAGCCGTTGTGGGATCGGGGAGAGTGCTGCAAATCGGCCCCACGGCGGAGGTCTTGGCAAGGCCGGTGAATCACGAGGCAGGGAAGATCCTCGGTGTCGAGACTGTGGTTTCGGGCCGATTTCTCTCCGTCCAAGATGGCCTCGTCGCGGTGGAGGTTCCGGGTGGGACCCTCTTTGCCATGGACCGAGGCGAGGCTCTCCCCGGGCTCGTCTACGTCATGGTGCGTGCAGAGGATGTGATTCTTTCCATCGCAGAAGAGGCGGGACCCGTGAGCGTTCGGAACCGGCTCCGTGGGCTCGTGGTGGAGCAGGAAGCCGAGGGGCACGCCGTCCGCGTCCTCCTCGACTGTGGATTCCCCTTGGTCGCCCGGATCACTCGCGGAGCCAGCCAAGAGCTTGGGCTCGTCGCCGGCAAGCCCATCTTCTGCTGGATCAAGGCGCATGCGATCCACCTTGTACCCCGCTAAACCGGATTTCCTCCGAAAAAGAAGGGCAGAAAGAAGCGGCGCCGGAAGATAAGCCGGATTCTGTTCCTGGAAAGCAGCCCTTCCAGGCGACGATCATTTCTCTACCGATCGCATTGCGGCGATCGGTCCGCGACGGCAAGCCGCCGCGGTGCGGCCTGACCCGAGGTGTGCCCAAACGCTCGGCGCCGTGACGCCTGAGCGTCGGAGCGGCCAGGGAGCCAGCACCTCTGTTTGGCCTTGCGCCGCGGGGGGTTTATCGTGCCTCGGCCGTCTCCGGCTCGAGCGGTGGGCTCTTACCCCGCCGTTTCACCCTTGCCGCGCCTCTCCGGCGCGGCGGTCTATTCTCTGTGACACTTTCCGTCCCGAGCGGCTTACGCCCTCTCGGTCCCGCGGTTTCCCACGGCCCGCTTCCCTGGTGGCGTCCGGACTTTCCTCTCCGCCGCAAGGCGGAGCGATCGTCTCTTCCAGCGCCGAGGTCAACTAATCAGTTTCCGGCGCGGGCGTCAACCGCCATCGCTCGCCGCATCCAGGGAGAGCGAGAGACCGGCCAGTGCCGCCTTCGTGGTCGCATAGCCGCGGTGACAGATTGCTTCGATCCCGAGCTTGCGAGCAATGTCGACGAACATCGGGCGGTCCTCGATATAGGCGCAGCGGGAGGGAGGAGTCTGGGAAACGTCGAGTGCCAGTCGAAAGATATCCTCGTCGGGCTTCCGCAGATGGACGAAGGACGAGACAATGAAGTAGTCGATGAACGATGCAAGGTCGAAGGCTTGAATGCGGTGGACCTGCAGCTCCCGGCCCTCGTTGCTCAATACGGCCACCTTGAGTCCGTACCGCTCCTTGAGCTTGCGCACCATCTCGATCATCTCCGGAAAGGGACGAGACTGGGCGAACATGAACTGCCGAAACTCCTGCATCGTGAAAGGCCGGTTTTCGTAAAAGACGATACGCTCCAAGTAGCCGTCGAGCGTCAGCTTGCCGACTTCGTAGGTGTCAAAGGTCAGGTGATGCCGTTGGTCCATTTCTCGGGGATCCAGATTGAAGGCTTCGGCAGCCTTCTGCCGGCAGGCCGTATCCCAACCGTTGGAAAGCAGGACTCCCCCGAGATCCAAGAAAAGCGTGGTGATGGCAAGGTTGCTCATGAGAATTCACGGTACTCTTTCCAGTTTGCGGGCGCATGGCAAGCGGGAAGAGCCGCTAGCGGCTCTTCCCGGATTCGCCGGCTTCGCAACTCCGGGACGACATCCAGAAGGCGATCCCAAGGGAGCCCAAGGCGCAGAGCCCGGTGCCCAGCAGGACGGTAGCCGAAGCTCCGCAGAAGCGAGAGAGGAGCGCGGCAAAAAGGCTGCCGACCGGGAAAAGACCTTGGAAGAAGAGGGTCGAAACGCCCGCCACTCGTCCTCGCAGTTCTGGGGCCGCGTTTTCTTGGAGGAAGGCGTTTGCCGCGGAAAGAAAGAGGACCAGGCCAAACCCCGCCATCCCGAGCAGCAGAGCCGAGGCAAAGAAGGATCGGGAGAGGGCAAAGCCTGTCGCCGAGAGAAGAAAGAGGCTGATGCCCCCGAAGACGATGCGGGGAAGCGGGATGGTTC
>JAQUAR010000190.1 GCA_028687155.1 Methylacidiphilaceae bacterium
GCCCTGGGGCGTCTTTTCGGAAGGGGTGTCATTCGGAAGAGATGAAGAGACTCTTGCAGTGGCTCCTGGTCCGCCTGATGCGGCTCGCGGTCGCATTTCCCGGCCTCGTGCTTTTGGCTGCGGTGGTCCTCACCGGCTTTTCAGCCTGGGTGGTGGCGACCCGCCTTCGTGTCATTAACGACACCAATGCACTGATCCGCGCCGACTCTCCCATTCACCGCAACTACCTCGCCTACCGGCAGGAGTTTCGTGTCGCCGAGGAGTATCTCGTCACGATCCGTTCTCCCGATCCGGAGGCCAACAAGCGCGCGGCGAAGGCGCTCGGCGAGCAGCTTAAGGGGCTAGAGCCTCTCGTCCAGGATGTGACCTATCGGTTTGATTTCTCGGGGTTGGAGAAGAGGGCACTCCTCTTTCTGGAGCTCGATGAGCTCGCCAAGATCGAAACCGAGGTTGGTAGCTACATCACTGCCTTGGCGGCGCAGCCGAAGATGAAGCTCAACATCGCCTCGGTGCTCTCCCAAGCCAATGAGAAGTTCCAGGCCAGCTATCTGCGGAAGAAAGAGAACTGGACGGAGTTCAAGCCTTTCATCGGCCGGTTCGTCGGGATGCTCAACGAGATGGCGGATGCGGTCGCCCGGAACCCGGCTCCGATGGCGAGTGCGGCACCGGTCGCCAATGGGAAACAGGGAGGGAATGCTCCCGACACCGATCTCGCCCGCCTTCGAGCCGAGGACATCGAGAAGCTGCTCGCAGACCATGAGTATATCTCGTACGAGGATGGCCATCTCTTCCTGGTGACCGCCGCCCCGGGACCCGACGCGCTCGACGGCTCCGCCCGGACGGAGACGATTCACAAGATCCGCGAGATCATCAAGTACCTGGGCGCTGACTATCCGGAGGTCTCCTTCGGGCTGACGGGAGAGCCGGTCCTCGACGAGGATCAGCTCGATCAGAGCTCGACCGACAGCCTCCACGCGGCGGAGATGGCTTTCGGCCTGGTCGCCCTTCTCTTCCTCCTCAGCTACCGGGAGCTTCGCCGGCCCGGGCTCGGGCTGCTCGTCCTTGTCATGGCGCTCTTCTGGTCGCTGGCGTTTGCGGTTCTGGTCATCGGCCACCTGAACATCATCTCCCAAGCATTCGTAGCGATGGTGCTCGGCATGGGGATCGACTTCAGCATTCAAATCATGGGCCGATACGAGGAAGAGTTGGCGAGCGGCCGTCCCGTTCGCGAGGCGCTCGAGGTTACGGCCGCCCATACGGGAGTCGCCGTGGTGACCGGGGGAAGCACGACGGCCCTCGCCTTCTTCACGATGTGCTTCAACGACTTCGTCGGTCTTCAGGAGTTCGGGATCATTGCGGGCTCCGGGATTCTCTTCTGTCTGATGGGGGCTCTTCTGGTGCTTCCCGCGGCATACGCCTGGATTGACGGCAAGAAGGACCCCGGGGCGCTCCGGGAGACCGCGCTGCGCTCGAACTGGTCATCGCCGCCGTGGCTGAATCGGGCTCTCTTCCGCGCCCCCCGAACGATCCTGGTCGGCGCGCTGTTAATGGCGGCCGGGGCGGCTTGGCTTGCCCCGCGCGTCGGTTTTGACTACAACCTCCTGAACCTTCAGGATCCAACGCTCGAATCCGTGAAGGAGGAGGAGGCCCTCGTCAACTCACCCGCTCGGGCTTTTCTCTTCGGTCTTTCGATTGCGGACAATTCAGAGCAGGCCGCCAAGCGGATCGCCGCCTTCGAATCGCTTCCCACCGTAAGCGAGGTCCACTCGCTCTCGTCTGTCCTCCCGGAAAAGCAAGAGGAGAAGCAGGCGATCGTCCGCCGCATCGTCCAACGGGTCCAGTCGATTCCGATCGATCGGGAGCCTCCGCCCTTCAAGGGGGAGCAAGTTCGAACGGCCGTGCAAGAGCTGCTGGCGAAATCGCGGGAAGGTCTGGCGGCGGCCAAGCGATACGTGGCTCTGGCCCAACAGGCGCGGGATGCGGTGGAGATCTTCGGTAAGCTGATTCCCGCGCTGGAGCATCTCGAGGGCGCAATGGCGAATCTCTCGCCCGCAGAACTCAACTCTCGGCTTCGCAGTGCCAATCAGTGGGTATTCGGATCAATGCAGAGCGGCCTTTCGTGGCTGCGCTCCCAGGACACCAGCCGGGGGGTGACCGTGGCGGATCTTCCTCCGGAGATCGCGCACCGCTTTCTCTCCCCCCACGGGAAGATCCTGATCGAGGTGCTTCCCAAGGAAAACGTCTGGAACCGGGAAGCCGACGTTCGTTTCGTGCGGGATCTGCGGACGGTTGATCCGAATGTGACGGGAACCCCGGTGCAGAACTACGAGTACATCGAGCTCTTGCGATCCAGCTATGTGCAGGCGGCGCAGTGGGCCTTTCTCGCGATCGTGATCGTGATCTTGGTCCGGTTCCAGCATCTGGGCTATAGCCTCCTGGCGATCCTTCCCCTCGGCCTGGCCATTCTTTGGACCCTCGGTACCATGGTTCTCTTTCATGTTCCCTTTAACCCGGCGAACATCATTACGCTTCCCCTCGCCATCGGGGCTGGTGTCGCCTACGGCATCTATACGGTCGACCGGTTCTGCGAGAGCGGGAGAGCCGAGCTTTTTTCCAGCAGCACCGGAAAGGCGATCCTGCTCTCGGGAATGTCCGCCGTGATCGGCTTTGGGTCGCTCATGATCAGCTCCTACCGCGGCCTCTTCGGCCTTGGTCTTCTTATGACGCTCTCGATCGGCTTTTGCCTCATCGCCAGCCTCGTCGTTCTCCCGCAGATCTTCTGGCTCGTCTGCCGCCGTCGCAAAGGCAAGGAGCAGCCTCCTCCCCTCCCCCTCTCCGAGCCGCGAGGGATCGCCCGATCCACGGAGGGCACGCTCGAGAGCCTGCCCGAGGAGGCTCGGGCGCGCAACGGGCGATCCTAGCCGCCTTTCTCAATTGGTGAGATATGGCGGCCAGCCTCGATGCCGGTCGGCTCATGCCTGGGCATTCCAGACAAAGCGGAGCGGCTTTTCGGCCCACTCCTCCGCGTAGCGGACTCCGATCCTTGGCGTGCGCACGATCTGCTTCTCCGGGACAACCAACCCGAGGTCTTCGACCCAGATCGTATTGCCGTGGAGGGAGAGGCCGTTATGTCCCAAATCGATGCCCAGAGACTCGCAAACCTTGGCCGGACCATTGGCCCAATCCCGCTCCGATACGCGACCTCTTCTCTCCCGAACAAGGGCATGGCCTTCCTGAATCCGGATGGCCCGGATCAGAACGGCCTGTGGAATCCCTTCGGGACCCGTCACGAAGTTGAGCAGGTGGTGCATGCCGTAGCAGAAGTAGACGTAGGTGACTCCTCCCGCACGGAAGAGCATCTGGGTCCGAGGCGTCTTGCGGTTTCCGTATGCGTGGCAGGCTTTGTCTTCTGCTCCCCCGTAGGCTTCGGTCTCGCAAATGAGACCGCTGACCCGGCCTTCGGGAGATCGACAAATCAGGAGCTTTCCGAGAAAGAAACGGGCCCGATCGGCCGGATCGTTGACGCGGAATTCTTCCTCGGCCAGCTTCCGGCCTTTGGTCATGCGCCGCGCTATCCAATGGCCACGGGAATCGGCTTTCTCCGCTCAAAGCGGACGAGCCGTCCATAGCCCACTTCCCGCACTAGGCCGAGTGCCAGGTCGAACCGGTAAGCGACCTCCTCGGGACGATGGGCGTCGGAGCTGAGCAGCACCGGGATGTGGCGGCGGTGAGCCATCTCCAAGAAGCGTTTCGCTGGATAGATCTCTCGAGCTTCCTTGCGGAGCCCCGCCGTACTCACCTCGATCGCCAATCCCGCATCCGCGATGGCATCTACGGCTTCGCGATAATAGTCGTCCAGATTCCCCGGGGGTCTCCGTCCGAACTTTTTGACAAGATCGGGATGGGCGAGGAAATCGAAGAGCCCCGAGGCGGCCATGCGGGCATACGCCGCAAAGTAGAGCCGCCAGACCTCTTCGACAGGCTTTTCTTCCCATTTGGCCAATTTCGCCGGGTTGTCGATATCCCAATGGGGCTCCACATAATGGACGGAGCCGATCAGGTAGTCCCAGTCGGCTTGCTTAGCCAGGAAGCGGATGTGATCCTCATAGCCGGGGAGAAAATCGCACTCGAGCCCGAGGCGGACCGGGAGATCTCCCGCCGAGGACTTCGCTTCCTCCACGAGGGCTAGGTAGCGCGGCAACTCCTCCGGCCCCATCCTCCAGTC
>JAQUAR010000191.1 GCA_028687155.1 Methylacidiphilaceae bacterium
GATTCCCCACAGCGTCCTCAACGCCAAGTTCCACGAGCAGGAGGCGGAGATCGTCGCCCGCGCGGGGTTGGGGGGGATGGTGACGAGTGCCACGAACATGGCGGGAAGAGGCACCGACATCAAGCTGGGGGAGGGGGTTAATGATGTGGGGGGGCTTTTCGTGCTGGGAACGGAGCGCCACGAGGCACGGCGGATCGACCTCCAGCTCCGAGGACGTTGCGCCCGGCAAGGAGATCCCGGCATGTCCAAGTTCTTCATTTCCCTGGAAGACGATCTCATGCGCAATTTCGGCGATTCGCGTCGGATTGCGGGCCTGCTGACCCGCTTGGGGATGAAGGAGGACGAAGAGCTCGAGCATCCCTGGCTCACGAAGGCGGTCGCGACCGCCCAAAAGCGGGTCGAGCAGCGCAACTACGGCATTCGCAAGCACACCCTGCAGTACGACGACGTGATGAACCTGCAGCGCGAGGTGATCTACAGCTTCCGCGACCAGATCCTGGAGGCCGAGGATCCGCGGAAGGAACTCTTCGATGTTCTCGACGAAGTCGTGCGGGAGGAAGCCCAGTCTCGGCTGCAAGGGGGGGAGGGCGAGATCGAGGGGCTGCTCGGCTGGGTGAATACGACCTTTCCGGTGGGGATGCGCAAGGAGGATTTGGGCGACGGCGAGCCTGAGGCCGCCGCCGAAAAGATCCTCTCGCGCGTGCAGCAGTCCTACGAATTAAAGGTGAAGTACGAAGAGCCGGCCTCTCTCCACGAACTGGAGCGGATCACGGCGCTCTCCGCGATCGACCGTCTCTGGCAGGAACATCTCTATGCGATGGACGGGCTACGCGGCGGGATCGGGCTGCGCGCGTATGGCCAGAAAGATCCGCTCATCGAATACAAGCAGGAAGCCTATGCTCTCTTTCAAGATCTGATGGGAAGGATCAAGAGGGAGATTGTCCAAAACCTCTTCCGGTCGGCATCGAGTGTTCTCGCCTTCGAGCGCTTCCTCTCTTCCCTGCCGCAGCAGCTGGTTCGGCCCGAGCTTTCGAATGGCGATGAGGCGGCCGCCCCGGAAACGAAGGTCGCAGGAGAGGAGGCGGGGCGTGGATCCCACGACCACTCGATCATGCCGATCAGCCGAAGCGGACCCAAGATGGGGCGAAACGATCCCTGTCCGCTCGATCCCACGAAGAAGTTTAAGAATTGCTGCGGCGCCTTGGGAGAGAAGACCTGCATCAAGGTCTCTCTTCTTGCGGGACAGCCGTTTTCTACGCCGCCGGCAAAGGGCGAGAGGAAGAAACCCTGATCGCTCCCGATCGAGGGTGGCGGAGAGTGGCGGATGACTGTGGAACTGGTAAGCACCGGGACCGAGCTTCTGTTGGGCGAGGTGACGGAGGCGCACCTTGCTCTGGTTGGGAGAGAGCTTCGGACTTTGGGAATGCGCCTGGAGCGGCAGACGGTTGTCCCCGATGGGGTGGTCGTCCGGCAGATCCTGGAAGAGGCACTGTTCCGCTCGGATTTGGTGGTCGTCACAGGCGGACTTGGCCCCACCTCCGATGACAATACCCGGGAGGCTGCCGCCGAGGCGATTGGCCGGGAGCTGGAATTTCGGGAGGACGTCTTTTTACGGATCAGCTCCTTTTGCGCCGCCAAGGGCATCCGAGCGGTTCCGGATGGGATTCGACGGCAGGCGATGGTGCCGAAAGGGGCCCAGGTCTTATGGAATTCGGTCGGAACGGCGCCGGGTCTATTTATCCAAAAGGGCAGGCTGGCGATGTTCCTCCTGCCCGGGCCTCCGCGGGAGCTGGTGCCGATGTGGCGTGCAGCGGTCGTCCCCTGGCTTCGCGCCCGAGCCGAGGGACAAAAGTTTCTCTGGCGCTCCTGGTGGATCGTCGGCTTGACGGAATGGGAAGTGCAGAAGCAGCTGGAGGAAAAGCTCCGCGGCCTGGGCCTCAAGGAGATCGGTTATTGCGACCGGCTGGGAGAGGTGGAGCTGCGCATCGGAAGCGCGGAGCCCTCCCACTTGGAGCAGGCCGAGGCTCTGGTCAAGGAGTGTCTCGACAAGGCCCTCTTCGGAGAAAACGAGGCCACATTGGAGGGGGCCGTCGTGGAGCTGGCTTCTCGGCTGGGAAGAACCATCGCCGCGGCGGAATCGTGCACGGGCGGGCTCGTCGGCCATCGGCTGACCGATGTGCCGGGAAGCTCTGCGGCCTTCACTTTCGGCTGGATCGCTTATGCGAATGAGGCAAAAGTAGAGGAACTCGGCGTGGCTCCGGAGCTGCTCATGGCCCACGGGGCGGTGAGCGCTGAGGTGGCGGAGGCGATGGCGAGCGGGGCCTTGCGGCGGAGCAGGGCCGACCTTGCCATTTCAGTGACCGGGGTCGCCGGACCTTCAGGAGGCACTCCCGAAAAGCCGGTCGGCCTGGTCTGGTTCGGATTGGCGGCCATGGGAAAGGTCACCTCCTTCCGGAAAACTTTTCCGGGGGATCGGAGCATGGTGAAGCGGCTCGCCTCTCAGGCAGCGCTCAACGCCCTGCGCCTCGCGCTCTTGGCCGAGAGTGAGCTTGCGAAGTGATGAAATTAAGAGTTGTTTTGTAAAACCATGTTTTTTTAAAAAGAGGGCCGTGGCTGCGATCATCTTAAATCTGTTTCGCGTCCATTTTCCCGACGTCTCGCGCGCCGATCCCGATGGCTTGGTGGCCGTAGGGGGCGACCTCTCCGTGAACCGTCTGCTTGCCGGATACCGGTCGGGCATTTTTCCATGGACGGATCGGCCACTGACCTGGTGGTCGCCGGACCCGCGCGCGATTTTCGAGATCGATCATTTCCACGTCCCCAGGCGGCTCTCCCAGAAGCTTCGGCAGGGGAAGTTTGCGTATACGGTCAATCGGGCTTTCCCGGAAGTGATTCGCGGCTGCGCCCGACCCTCGATCGGCCGCGAGCATACGTGGATCAGCCCCCGATTCATCAAGGCGTACGGCGAACTCTACCGGCACGGCTATGCGCATAGCGTCGAGGTATGGCAGGAGGGCGAGCTTGTTGGGGGACTCTATGGAGTGGCGATCGGAGGTTTTTTTGCCGGCGAATCCATGTTTCATCTCGTTCCCGACGCCTCGAAAGCAGCGCTGGTCTTCACGATGGATCGCCTGATCGAGCGCGGTTTCCTGCTTTTCGACACGCAGGTGGCCACGCCGACCACGCGCCAAATGGGTGCAGTCGACATCACGCGAAACGAGTACCTCGAGCGGCTTCCCGAAGCTCTGGCCTGTCCTGCTTCCTTTGCCTAGCCGCTATTTCGGTCACGAGTCGGCCCTTTCGGAAGTCGCCTTTGCCCCGGGTTTCGATTCGCTCGCCGCTTGGGCGCAGATTTTCAGGTCGGTGCGCGGTCGGCCGCAGCAATCGTGGAGGAGATAGCCGATCAGCTGGTCGATGGTCCTGAAATTGGCGGAATAGATCACGAGCTTGCCCTGCTTTTTCGAGCGCACCAGCCGCGCATGCTTCAAGTGCTGGAGGTGAAAGGAGAGCGTGGCGAGCGGGATTTTGCGCCGTGCCGCGATCTCTCCGGCCGGCACCCCGGCGGGGCCCGCCTGAATCAGCAGCCGGAAGACGTCGAGCCGGGTCTCCTGCCCGAGGGCGCCGAGCACTTCGACCGCTTGACTAGCTCTCATGTTTCTAGTATTGTAGAAGCGTAATGGCAATCCATGTCTAGCTTCCTATTGCCCTATAACCGATTATGAAAACAAGGTCAAGCAGGCGTCTCGCCTTCTTCGAACGCTATCTCTCCCTCTGGGTGGCGGCCTGCATGTTCCTCGGCGTGGGAGTCGGAAAGCTCTTTCCCAGCGCGACCCGGCTCTTGAGCGGCATGGAATGGGGTAAGAGCCATGTCAATATTCCGATCGCGGTGCTCATCTGGTTGATGATCTTTCCGATGATGCTCAAGATCGACTTTGGAGGTCTGCGCGGCGTCGCCCGGCGACCGAAAGGGCTGGCGATCACGCTCTTTGTCAACTGGCTGGTCAAGCCGTTTAGCATGGCTCTTTTCGGATCGCTCTTCGTCGTGGGGCTCTTTTCCTCAACTCTCCACTGGATCGACCCGGCCACGGCCCACAACTATCTTGCCGGACTGATCATCCTGGCTGCGGCCCCTTGCACGGCGATGGTCTTCGTCTGGAGCTACCTGGTCGAAGGAGATGCGGCCTACACTTTGGCGCAGGTGGCGATTAACGATCTGGTCAT
>JAQUAR010000192.1 GCA_028687155.1 Methylacidiphilaceae bacterium
GCTTTCCACCCTTGGCCTCCACTGCGCGGTTCGCCCCCTCGAATTCCAGCCGGTCCACTTGCTCCCCCCATAAGAACAGGGTATCTCCGGCATCGAGAATCTTCACCTTGCGGAGCATCTGCCGGATAATAATCTCAATATGCTTGTCGTTGATCTCAACGCCCTGGAGGCGATAGACCTCCTGCACTTCGTTGAGAAGATATTCCTGTAGCTCTTGAGCCCCGCCCACCTCCAGAATCTCCTGCGGGACAATTGGACCCTCGGTCAGCTGCTGACCCTTGCGCACGACATCGCCTTTAAAGACGATCAGATGCTTGGAGAGCGGAATCAGATGTTCCTCTTCCTGCCCCGATTGTAATTCCTGGATCAGGAGCCGCCGCTTCCCGCGGACGATGCCGCCGTCTTCGACGATTCCGTCGATTCGCGCGATTTCCGCCGAATCCTTCGGGCGCCGCGCCTCAAAGAGTTCGGCCACGCGAGGGAGACCACCCGTGATGTCTTTGGTCTTGACCAGTTTTCGCGGCGTCCGGGCAATCCGCTGACCGGCCGCCACCTCCTCCTTCGGCTTGACTTCGATTCGGGCTCCCGCAGGGATGCTGTGGAAGGCGAGAGCTTCCCCGCTCTTGGGATCTCGGATCACGATCTGCGGGTGGAGGTCGTGCTTATGCTCGATGACGACCGTTCCGATCTGCTTGGTCGCCTCGTCGAGCTCCTTCCTGACCGTGACCCCCTCGAGAATGTCGTGGAACTCCACCACTCCAGCCTTTTCGGTCAAAACCGGCACGTTGTAAGGGTCCCACTGAACGAACACTTGTCCCTTCTTCACTTCACCTCCGTCCGGAACGGAAACAAGGCTACCCATGACGATTGTATGCTTCTCGAGTTCGCGCCCGGCGGGATCCACGACCGATAGGAAGCCGGATTTGTTCAAGACGACGAAGTTGCCATCCAGGGAACGGACGACCCGCAGGTCGACATATTGAACCTGACCGTCGTTCTTGGCTCGAATCTGTGGCTGCTTGAAAATCTGCGAAGCGGTTCCGCCGATGTGGAATGTTCGCATCGTCAACTGAGTGCCTGGCTCGCCAATCGACTGGGCGGCAATCACCCCGACCGACTCGCCCAGCTTCGCCATGCGATTGGTCGCAAGATTGAGTCCATAGCACTTGGAACAGACTCCCCATTTGCTTTCGCAAGTGAGGGTAGACCGGATCCGTACTTGCTCGACACCCAACTGCTCGATGGCGCGCACCTTCGCCTCATCGATGATCTCCCCACTCACCACCAGCTTCTTGCGGGTAACTGGATCGATAATGTCCTCGCACGGGACGCGGCCGTAGACCCGGTCGCTCAGCTTGACGATCTCCTCGTCTCCCTCATAGATCGCCTGCACGGTCAGACCGTTTGCCGTTCCACAATCCTCTTCGGTCACCACCACATCCTGGGCGACGTCGTGAAGCTTTCGGGTCATATAGCCGGCATCCGCCGTCTTCAGTGCAGTGTCCGCCAAGCCCTTCCGCGCACCATGCGTGCTGATGAAGTATTCCAGGACCGAGAGCCCTTCCCGGAAATTGGAAGTGATGGGGCGCTCGATAATTTCGCCCGAGGGCTTCGCCATCAGGCCACGGATACCCGCCAGCTGCCGCACCTGCTGACGATTTCCCCGCGCCCCCGAATCTACCATGAGAAAGAGCGGATTAAACTCGGTCTGCAGCCGACTACTTTCCAGGGAGCGAAAGATCAGGCCCGAAATTTCGTCCGTCGCCTGGGTCCAGATGTCGACGATCTTATTGTAACGTTCCCCGTCGGTAATCGCGCCCGAGCGGTACTGGCGCTCGACCACGGTCACGCGGTCCTGTGCCTTGGCAATTACCCGAGGTTTCTCTTCCGGGATCATCATGTCGCTCATCCCGATGGAAATCCCCGCCCGAGTCGCCTCCTGAAAGCCCACGTGCTTGAGCCGGTCGAGGCAGACCGCGGTCTCTTCCCGGCCGACCAGTTGGTAGCAGCGGAGGATGAGATCGCCGAGCTGTTTCTTGCCCGCAGGCTTATTAAAAAAGCCGAGATCTTTCGGCCAGATCTGGTGAAAAATCACTCTCCCCGGCGTTGTTTCGATGAATTTCTTCTCCTTGTCCCCGAAGAGCGTGTTTCGACCGAAATCGGGGTTGGCGAAGAGGATGGGAACATGCGTCTTGACGACACCCTCTCCCAACGCGAAGAGCACTTCGTCCGCATCGGCGAAAATGGGACGCCGAGGCTGTGGAGACCCCGGAGGAAGCCGATGAGGCGACTGTGTGAGGTAGTAGCAGCCGAGCGTGATGTCCTGGGTAGGCGTCATGATTGGACGTCCACTGGACGGGGAAAAAATATTCTGGGAGGCGAGCATCAACAGCCGGGCCTCCATTTGCGCTTCGATCGAAAGAGGCACGTGAACCGCCATCTGATCGCCGTCGAAGTCCGCGTTGTAAGCGGTACAAACCAGCGGATGAATCCGGATGGCGTCGCCTTCGATCAGAACCGGCTCAAAAGCCTGCACCGAAAGACGATGCAGTGTCGGGGCTCGATTCAAAAGCACCGGGTGACCCTGGGTGACTTGATCGAGAACGTCCCAAACCAGGGGGTCTTGCTTCTCGATCATCTTCTTGGCGCTTCGCACCGTGTGGACGTGTCCCAGTTCCCGAAGCCTCCGAATCATGAAGGGCTCGAAGAGCACCAGAGCCATCTTCTTGGGCAATCCACACTGGTTGAGCTTCAACTCAGGCCCGACGACGATCACGGAGCGACCACTATAGTCGACCCGTTTCCCCAAGAGATTCATGCGGAAACGGCCCGTCTTCCCGCGGAGCATGTCCGAAAGCGACTTGAGCGGCCTATTCCCGACGCCGGTCACGGCCCGCCCGTGGCGGCCGTTATCCAGGAGGGCGTCGACGGCTTCCTGCAGCATGCGCTTTTCATTCCGAATGATGACCTCCGGGGTTTTCAGCTGCAAAAGAGTGCGAAGTCGATTGTTCCGGTTGATCACCCTCCGATAGAGATCGTTGAGGTCCGAAGTCGCAAAACGCCCCCCTTCCAGGGGGACCAGGGGCCGAAGATCGGGGGGGATGACCGGCAAGATCTCGAGGATCATCCACTCCGGCCGCGTCCCGATGCTCAGGAAGCCTTGCACAAGCTTCAGCCGCTTTGCCATCTTCTTGCGGAGTTGCTTGCTGCGGGTCTGCTCCATGCTCAGCGTGAGTTGGGAAGCGATCTCCTCCAGATCGAGCTGCCTCAAGCAATCCCGCACAGCCTCGGCTCCCATCTTGACGACGAACGATCCCTCCCCGTACTGAGCGACCGCATCCCGATACTCCTGTTCGGTGAGGAGCTGCTTGGGGCGCAATTGGGTCTGCCCTGGATCGATGACCAGATAGTCTTCGTAGTAGATCACCCGCTCAAGGTCGCGGGCCGTCATATCCATCATGAGCCCGAGCCGGCTCGGCATGCATTTGAGAAACCAGATGTGCCCCACGGGCACGGCAAGCCGGATGTGGCCCATCCGCTGCCGGCGGACCCGCGAGAGAGTCACCTCGACTCCGCATCGATCGCAGACAACTCCCTTGTACTTGATGCGCTTATACTTACCGCAGGCGCACTCCCAATCTTTGGTCGGGCCGAAGATTCGTTCGCAGAAGAGGCCTCCTTTTTCGGGCTTGAAGGTCCGATAATTGATCGTTTCGGGGTTCTTGACTTCCCCTTTGCTCCACGATTCCACCGTTTCCGGCGAAGCGATGGTGATGCACGCTTCATTGAAATCGCTCGACCGTTCCAGCCCCAGAATCTCTCGAGCCGTCATGCTTTCGGTATCCATACTGTCCCTCCAGCGCGCTGCGCCTTTTCCCACCATCTTCTCTCTTTCCATCGAACAAACAGGCTAGATTATGCCGCCTCGGGGCCGGCCGGAGCCTTTCGAGCCTCGCCACCCATCATCAACTCGGTATCCGAGGGCGCCCGAACGGCGATCTTCGGATCGAGGCAGAGACCTTGGAGTTCCTTGACCAGGACGTTGAACGATTCCGGGCGACCGGGCTCCAGGTAATTCTCTCCTTTTACGATGGTCTCGTAGATCCGCGTCCTCCCTAAAACGTCGTCCGATTTCACGGTAAGCATTTCTTGGAGAGTGTAGGCCGATCCGTAGGCCTCCATCGCCCAAACTTCCATCTCTCCAAAACGCTGCCCC
>JAQUAR010000193.1 GCA_028687155.1 Methylacidiphilaceae bacterium
AATCCGCCCAGGAGTACCCATCCCGCCAGGAGACCGAGGCCGCCGGCGAGGGCGGCGCCCAGAAAGGGGCCGAAGAGACCGCTGACGATCAGGACGAGAACAAAGAGTCCGCCGAGGAGCTCACCCTGATCATCGCGCTCGGCCGATCTGGGAGCCGCCTTCGGATGCGCCTTGAGCGGCGGGAGGGGCTCCCCTGAGATTTTGGCGCAGATCGCGTCGAGCCCAACCGAGATCCCGGAAAAGAAGAGATTCTTTTTGAAGAAGGGGAGGATCCGCTCCTCGATGATGCGCTTGGCTTCCGCATCGGGGATCGCCCCCTCCAGGCCGTATCCGACCTCGAGGCGGACCACCCGCTCCTCGGTCGCGATCAGGAGGAGGACTCCATCGTCGATTCCCTTGCGGCCGAGCTTCCACTTTTCCACGACACGGATCCCATAGCTTTCGGGCGACTCCGGCCGGGTCGAGGGGACAATCAGGATGGCCACCTGGCTCCCCTTGTGCTGGGCGAAGAGCCTCAACCTCCTGTCGAGAGAGGCTCGCTCGCGGCCGGAAAGGAGCCCGGTCTGATCCGTGACGTAGCTCTGGAACGGTGGAATTGCCGCCGCTTCGGGCTCCTCGATTTCATCCTGGGCCGGCAACGGGCCGGCACCCAGCCAGAGAACGGCGAGCAAGAGCCGGAGAACCGATCCGAGGCGAGACGTGATCATCGAGGGGAAGGGCCGGGGGAGGAAGTACCCGGGACGGACCCCTGGAAATCAACCGCAGGCGGCTGGGCGATCTGCGCCTCGTTTTCGACCGAGAAAGTTGGCTTGACCGGATAGTGGAAGACCAGGGCGGTCACGTTCGTAGGAAAGGTGCGGACCAAGGTGTTGTAGGCTTGGACACTCTGGATGTAGCGGCGGCGGGCCACCGTGATCCGGTTTTCAGTGCCTTCGAGTTGGGCCTGCAAGTCCCGGAAGAGGCTGTCGGCCTTCAACTGCGGATAGTTTTCGGCGACCGCCATCAGCCGACTCAAGGCCGTACCGAGCTCGCCTTGCGCCGCGGCGAAGCGGTGCATCGCCTCCTCGTTTTGGAAGAGCTCGGGGCTCACCGTAAGCGAGCCCACCCGAGCGCGCGCCTCGGTGACTTGGGTGAGCACCTCCTTCTCGTGGGCAGCGTATCCCTTGACGACGGAAACCAGATTGGGAACGAGATCGGCCCTCCGCTTGTACTGGTTGAGGACCTCTGCCCATGCCGCCTTGACCCGTTCATCCTCCGACTGGATCTGGTTGTATCCGCAGCCGCCCAGCAGGAGAGGAAGAGCCAGAAGCCAGAAGAACCGGTGGAGCAGGAACGTCGCTCTCATGGAGGAGGCCGCCGCACCCAAGGGAAGCAAAAACCGTTGCCCGGGGTTCATGATGCCGCTACTCCCATCCGGCATGCCTCACAAAGTTCGTACCCGAGGCGCGGCTCGTTTTCCCCCGGAGTTGTATGACGACAACCTGCGAGGAACCCATAAACCCAAGTCCCAACAAAGTAGCCAGGTCCATTTTGCAAGCCACAGGAGAACGCTTATAAAGCATGCAGGTTAATCCGGGCAGGATCGAGAAGCAAGCTGTCCGGATTCGCGGCGAGCAGCTTCGGAGCGAGAATCTTGTGCTCGCCAAGAAACGCGATTGCAGAGCGAAGCAAAAACCTGCTTACTAGAGATGCTGCTTTTTCCTGGAGCGCAGGCGATAAGGCTTGCCTCTCCGAGAAGAATGCGATTTGGGTTTTAATGATCGCCGGCCCTTTGGGCGGCCAGGAAGGAAGGAGAAGACATGCCCTATCATCGGGCCACATTGAGTACGTTCCTCATCGACGAACGGCGTCGAACGCCTAACTTCGATCCGGAGTTGGCTGGGTTGATCAAGGATGTCGAGGTTGCTTGTAAATATATCGCCTCCGCGGTCTCACGCGGAAATCTCGCCGAGGCGAAGGTGAGCACAGGGGTCAACATCCAGGGCGAGGAACAGAAGCCCCTCGATGTGATCGCCAATGAAATGGTCCTTCAGAGCTGCGACTCGACGGAGCAGCTCCTCGGCCTGGTTTCCGAAGAGATGGAGGGCCCTTATGCGATCCCGCAGAGGCGTAGCGGCCGCTATCTGCTGGTTTACGACCCGCTGGACGGTTCCTCCAATCTCGATCTGAACTTGACGGTCGGCACGATCTTCTCGGTGTTGCGCGCCCCGGAAGGAGCCGAGGAGCCCAAGCCAGAACATTTCTTGCAGCCGGGAACTTCCCAGGTGGCAGCGGGCTTTACACTCTACGGGCCGAGCGTGATGCTGGTCCTGACCCTGGGACGCGGCGTCCACGGCTTTACGCTCGACCGGGAGATCGGAACTTTCATCCTCACGCATCCCGACCTGCGCATTCCGGAAGAGACGCGGGAGTTTGCGATCAATGCCTCCAACGAGCGTTTCTGGGAGCCTCCGGTTCTCCACTACGTGGAGGAGTGCAAGCTAGGGAAGAGTGGGCCGCGGGGCGTGGATTTCAACATGCGCTGGGTGGCTTCGATGGTCGCCGAGGTCTTCCGGATTCTCATGCGCGGGGGCCTCTTCATGTACCCGCGGGACACCAAGGATCCAAGTAAGGGAGGACGGTTGCGCCTCTTGTACGAGGGCAATCCGATGAGCATGATCGTGGAGCAGGCGGGTGGGGCGGCCTGGACGGGGCGGGAGAGGATTCTCGAGGTCAAGCCCACCGCTCTGCACCAGCGGATTCCCGTCATCCTGGGATCACGCAGCGAGGTGGAGCGTCTTGTCCGCTACCATCAAGCTTATGACCGTGGGGAGGAGTTGACCTTTAAATCCCCGCTTTTTGGTAATCGGTCGATCTTTCAAAGCTAGCCAGAGGATTTACATCGCATGTCCGCAAAGCATCCTATCGTTGCCGTAACCGGTTCGTCGGGGGCCGGGACCACGACCGTCAAGACTGCCTTCCAGCATATCTTTCGGCGGGAAGGGATCAACTCCTGGGTCGTAGAGGGGGACGCCTTCCACCGGTATAACCGCGTCGAAATGAAGGCCCGGAGGGAAGAGTTGGAGAAAAAGGGCGACCGCCATTTCAGCCATTTCGGGCCGGAGGCCAACCTTTTCGAAGATCTGGAAAAGCTCTTTCGGAGCTACGGGGAGACCGGAACCGGAAAGGTTCGCAGGTACCTGCATAACGAGGAAGAAGCCGCGCCCTACAAGCAAGAGGCCGGTACCTTCACCCCGTGGGAGGATATTCCGGAAGGGACGGACCTCCTCTTTTACGAGGGGCTCCACGGAGCGGTGGTCACGGACAAAGTCGACGTGGCGCGCCATGCCGACCTCCTGATGGGCGTCGTGCCGATCATCAACCTCGAGTGGATCCAAAAGATCCACCGGGACAAGAAGGAGAGGGGCTACTCCCAGGAAGCAATCGTCCACACGATCCTGCGCCGCATGCCGGACTACGTCCATTACATCTGTCCGCAGTTTTCGCACACCCATGTCAATTTCCAGCGGGTGCCGACGGTCGATACTTCCAATCCGTTCATTGCACGGGACATTCCCTCGCCAGACGAGAGCATGCTGGTGATCCGCTTCCGGAACCCCAAGGAGATCGACTTTTCCTATCTCCTTTCGATGCTCAGCGGCTCGTTCATGTCCCGGCCGAACACGATCGTCTGCCCCGGGGGGAAGATGCCGCTGGCGATGGAGCTGATCTTCACCCCGATGATCTGGAAGCTGATGCATCGGAAGAAGCAGGCCCGGTAAGCGCTTCCGGGAGCAAGGGTGAGCCTCTACGCCACGCCGAGCGGAATGTCGGCTTGCGCGGCGGAGTCGGTTACTTCTTCTCCCAATCAAGGGACTCCGCCAAGTTGGCCGCTTGCGCGTCCCGATCGGCCAGAGGCTTAAGTCCAAAGCGCCACTCGAGCAGCCGGAGGAACGAGAGGGTCTCGTAGGCGCGATGGTCGACCGCGCCCTTCCGAGCATATGGAGAAATCAGGAGTGCGGGCACCCTGGGTCCCGGACCCCATCGGTCTCCCGTCGGCGGGGCGACATGGTCCCAGAATCCGCCGTACTCGTCGTAGGTGAGGAGAATCACGCACCGGGACCAGTAGCGGGACGTCTGAACCGCCCGGATGAGCGCAAGGATGTGCTTCTGGCCCTCTTCGACACTCGAATAGCCGGGGTGCTCGTTTT
>JAQUAR010000194.1 GCA_028687155.1 Methylacidiphilaceae bacterium
CGATCTGGGGGCCCAGGGACGGATACTATGTGACCAAGGCCAAAGCCCCGCTCGAGATCACACCTCTGAACACGATGGAGGAGACCGTTCCGCTCGAATACGCGATGGCGCTCGCCGTCCCCAAGGGGGACAAGAGCCTCCGCGACGGCCTCAACCGCGCGATGGAAGAGCAGAAGTCTGAAATCAAGAGGATCCTGACCGAGTTCGGCGTGCCCCTCGTCCACTGTTCGGAATGCATCGTCGATGGCGATCTCCCCGCCCACCAGGGCGCCTACAAGCCGCTGCCTCCTCCTCCGACACCCTCCCGCACCGTGGCGACCGAACACGGTTCCTTGCAGGACTGCGTGGCCGCAGGGGATCTTCCGGCCGCCGAAAAGTTCTTAGAGAAAGATCCGCAGGCCATCAATCAACCCGATAACCTCGGCTTCACCCCCTTGCTCAACGCCATCCGCACCGAAGAATGGCCGATGGCCCGGCTTCTCGTGGACAAGGGAGCCAATCCGAACCTCTCCGACCCCGACGGCTGGACTCCGATCCTCTTTGCGATCTCAAAGGACAATCGGGAGTTGAGCCGGCTTCTCCTGGAACACGGAGCAAATCCCTCCACGACGGCCAAAGACGGCTGGTCTCCTCTGGCGCTTGCGGCAAGCGGCTCGGATCCCGAACTCGTCCGCCTTCTGCTTTCCCATGGGGCGCCGGTGAACGGGAAGGGTGGGTCGGGAGGCTACACTCCCTCGATGTTCGCCGCGACTTCTGGTTCGGAAGCCGTCGTCCGTCTGCTGCTCGACAAAGGTGCGGATCCCAACGCCGCCAATCCGGCTGGGATTACTCCGCTCATGCTGGCTGTCTCTCGCAACCGGCAGCCGATCGTGGAACTTCTTTTGCGCGCGGGCGCCCGTCCGGACCAGCGGAGCCGTGAGGGAAAGACGGCGCTCGCCCTCGCGCAGGAAAGGGGCTATCAGACTCTCGCTTCCCTCTTGGAAAAAGCGAGTAGCCCGACGAAGAAGACTACGCCTCCCGCCCAATAGGCTTGGGCGGAATTCGAGGCGACAAATACCGGAGATCATGAAAAGAGGAAAACGAACTACGTCTTGGATGCGCTATCTGGTGCCGGGCCTGACCGGACTCTGGCTGACCGCCTCCTGGGCGCAACAGCAGTCCGCAACACCCCAGTCAACTCCACCAGCCGCCGGACAACCGTCCGCTTCCGCCGGCGGAGGGGCCATGAAAAACCCATACACCGACAACCCGCAAGCAATCGCGGAAGGGAGAAAACTCTGGTTCAGCCGAAGCTGCAACGGCTGCCATGGAGGAATGGGAGGAGGGGGGATGTGTCCTCCGATCATCAACGATACCTGGGTCTACGGCAGCGAGGACAAGACCCTCTTTGAGCTGATCAAGAACGGTAGCGTCGAACTCCAGAAGAAGGGATATACGCGCATTGGGCGTGAGAACGTCGTGGCTCCGATGCCGCCCTTCGGCAGCGTCATGAGTGACGACGAAATCTGGAAGGTGATCGCCTACGTACGCTCGATCTACCGCGGCGATCCCAAGCTTCGGAACTGGTAGTCATAGGGCGACCGAGGCGGTCGGCATGAAGCCGGGCAAGCCGAGCAAGCCAGCCAGAGGGCTCGCTTCCGAAACGGCTTTCCCGTGTCTTCAAACGATCGCCTCGCCGCCATCCTTTGGAAACCTCCGCAGGAAGCGCCTCCATTTCTTCTTCCGTGCGGGTGGCGTTCTCCTTTTTTGGGGCCTTGCGTTCTCGGCAGCGGTCGAGCCCTCCCGCGCCCAATTCGTTCAGCTCGTCTCAGCCCGAAAGTATTACACCCTCTTTCTCTCCCCAGGCCACGGCGGAAGCCGAGAACCGCTTTTGCGGGAGACTTTCCTCGCCTACTTCCGCAATTTCGGCCCGACTTTCGTCGAACCCGTCTATCATGACGAGATCCCCGGGCAGCCCTATCTCGAATACCGGGATTGGATTGACGGACAGCCGGTCCCGGTTCGGAAAGTCGGCAACCAGTATTGGGACAATATCAAGTTTCCCTCCGGTCGACAAATCGAGCTCCGAACCGATGCTCTCCAACGAGTCCTTCCGCGCGACCCCAGCCAAAAGATCGATTTTTTTGAAGACACGATCCAATGGAGCGGCTGGCGTCCTCCGATTCACGATTACTGGATCGTCGTCGATCTAGGAAAGATGTATGCCTCCTTTCGCCAAACGCCCGCATTCGGGATGGGGGGTGGCCCCCCGCCCACCTTCCAGGAGTTTCTCACGAATCAGGTAGTCCGTGTTCTTCCCGCCGGATACCGGATCCAAGGAAGCACGGTCTGGTGGCACTTCCAGCGGATCTCCTCTCCGGTAGCCTACACCACGCTTCACGTCGAGTGGAAAGCTTGGTACCGCTAGTCGCCGCCGCCTCTCCCTCTACGGGAGATCCAGGCTCCCGTAAGCCCGGGGATAGGTCGCGATCCCCCAAGGCAGCGGAATGCCGCCCAAGACCTTGAGCAGCCGGTAGCTCTCAGCGTCAAAAACCAGTACCTCGTTGGAACGTCCGCACGCCGCGAGAATCCGCTCCCCGTCCGGCGTGAAGGTAAAATGCCAACACCTCTTTCCAACCTTCATCTCTTTGACCAGCTTCCGGCTCCGGGCATCGAAAACCTGGAGCTTCTCCGCGCGGGAGGCGGCGACCAGGAAATGCTTGCCTTCCGGATCGAACGAGATTCCATACGGCCCAGCCGCCGTGGGCACGGAGGCAAGGAAGTTCAGCTCCTTGTCCAACACGACCACGTTGCCGGAACTCTCGAGCGAGACAAGGTACTCGCTCCCGTCGGGGGAGCGCTTGACTCCTCGCGGGCGGCTGCCGTACGGACGGAGATCCACGCGCCGGACCTCGCCGCCGGTCTCTAAGTCGTAGACGCGCAGCGAATCTTCCGATTCGTTGGCGCAGAGAAGCTTCTTTCCATCGGCGGAGAGCTCGATCCCTTCCGTATCCAGGCTCGCAGAAAAGGTCCGCACGACTTGCCAGCTTGCCACGTCGATTTCCACGATCTGCGCGGGTGTTATTTCGGCAGCCTCTTCTTGGGCTTTCTTTTCAGCCTCGGTCTGCGGCCCCTTCGGGGGAGGCCCCTCGGAAGCCGGTTCGTGAGCGACGAAGAAGTGGCGTCCGTCTAGGCTGAACTTGAGGAACTCGGGCTTGGGACCGATCGGAATCCGCCGAACCAGATGACCGTTCTTCCGATCAATCACGGCTACGTCCTGGCTCTCCTTGTCAGCGGTCACGACGTAGCGGCCATCCCGAGTCACCCCGATTCCTCGAGGACCCGACTTGCGGAGCACAAACCGCCGCGTGATCGCCATCTTGTCCAAGTTGATCGCCACGACCCCGACAGACTCCACGCTCACGTAGGCGGTAGCCGCCTCTCCCTGATTTGCCGTGACGAACCATGTGATGGTCGTGAAAAGCGCGATGACGGCTCCGCATCGCCGCCAGACACCCGGAACGACAACCTCTTCTTTCCTCATAAGTATTCTCTTACCAAGCAGTACCGGTAATGACAATAGACCGGTGCGATCCTCCACGGATTTCCCGATCGCAGAGGCTTTTTGGTTGCGCCGAAGTTCCGGCCGAACGTAAAGTGTCCTCTACGTCGGATGCGCGCGCTCGTGGCGGAACCGGCAGACGCGCAAGCTTGAGGTGCTTGTGGGGAAACCCGTGGAGGTTCGAGTCCTCTCGAGCGCAGTTCCTGCAGCGTATCCACTCCGCAAAGAGGGAACGATCCGTGATCCGATCGGAGCTTACCCAACTCATTCTTGCCGCGAAGATCCGAAAAGAGCTCCCGTGGGAATCGATCGCACGGGCCCTCGGCGCGAGCAAGGAGTGGGTCGCGGCAGCCTGCCTCGGCCAAATGACGATGACGAGCGAGCAGGCTCGAACCTTGCGCGGCCTATTGGATTTACCAGAAGAGGCGGAAGTCCTCTTGCAGGCTGTGCCCTACAAAGGGTCGTTGCCGACCAGCATTCCCACCGATCCGCTGCTCTATCGCTTCTATGAAATCCTCTCGATCTACGGGCTGGCGATCAAGGAACTCATCCATGAGGAGTTCGGTGACGGCATCATGAGCGCGGTCGATTTTCGGATGCGGATCGACCGAGAGCCCGATCCTCAGGGGGACCGGGTGAAGATCGAGA
>JAQUAR010000195.1 GCA_028687155.1 Methylacidiphilaceae bacterium
GGTGGTCTCTCCGCCCTTGGCCTTGGGCATGGCCGCCCGGCTGCTTTCCCGTCTTTGGGGAGTACCCTATCTCTTTCATGTCGCGGATCTCCAGCCCGATGCGGCGCGCGATCTGGGCATGCTCCGGCCCGGTCCTTTTCTGTCGGCGCTCTATGGAATGGAGAAGGCGGCCTATGCGGGAGCGGGAAGGGTGGCGACGCTGACCGGCGGGATGCGGCGGAGAATCCTCGAGAAGGGTTTTTCCCCGGAAAGGGTTCTGCTTCTTCCCGATTGGGCCGACCCGAATCTCTTTGCCATCCCCTTGGAGACCGGGACCGGAGCTTTCCGCGAGGAGAGAGGATGGCGGGATCGATTCCTCGTCGTCCATTCGGGCAACATGGGGATCAAGCAGGGCTTGGAGGTTGTCCTGGAGGCGGCCCGGGAGACGGTAGCCCATCCCGAAGTTCTCTACTTGCTCGTCGGGGATGGGGCGGCTCGGCCGGCTCTCGAGGAGCGGGCTCGCGCGATGGGGCTGGCGAATCTGGCATTTTTACCCCTTCTGCCGCGGGAGGAGTTCCAGCAGATGCTGGCTGCAGCGGATCTCTGCCTAGTCACGCAAAAGCGGGAGGTGGGGGATATCGTCTTCCCCTCGAAGGTGATGACGCTTTTGGCCGCGGGAAGGCCGCTGGTCGTCTCGGTGAGCGCGGGAAGTGAAGTGGCGCGGGTGGCCGAGGAAGCGGAGGCGGGGGTGAGCGTGCGGCCCGAGGATGGGAGGGCGCTGGCCGAGGCCGTCTCGGGCCTTTGGCGCGATCCCGAGCGCCGGCGCCGAATGGCAATTGCGGGCCGAAAGTATGCGGAAGCCACATGGTCCCGGGAGTCGGCCCTTTCCCGGATGGAGCAGGCGCTCGAGGAGCTGGTTTCTCGGGAAGGAGCGGGATAGCACTCGATCCTCGGGAAGAGGAGCGTTTTCGGGCTTTGCGTGGACTTGACCAGCGGAGCCTCTGGCCTCAGAAGAGGAAGAGCAAAAGCGGAGCAACAAGGAGGAATCATGCCGGATGCACTGGTTTGCGGAGCGGGAGGGTTCATCGGGAGCCACCTGGTACGGAGGCTCAAGAGAGAGGGCTTTTGGGTCCGGGGGGTCGATCTCAAGTTCCCTGAGTTCGCCCCGACCGAGGCCGACGATTTCGTGCAGGGGGATTTGCGGGACCAGGATTTCTGCCGGCTGGTGGTCGACCGGGGCTTTGCCGAGGTCTACCAGCTCGCCGCGGATATGGGCGGGGCGGGCTTTGTCTTTACCGGCGAGCACGATGCCGACATCCTCCACAATTCGGCGACGATCAATCTCAATATGCTCGATGCTTGCCGGAGGAGGCGGGTCAAGCGGATCTTCTATTCGTCCTCCGCCTGCATGTATCCGGCCTATAACCAGGAGGACCCGGAGAATCCCCTCTGCTCGGAGGCGAGCGCCTACCCGGCCGCTCCCGACAGCGAGTATGGCTGGGAAAAGCTCTTCAGCGAGCGTCTCTATCTCGCCTTCGCCCGGAACTACGGGATGGAGGTGCGAGTCGCCCGCTACCATAACATCTTTGGCCCCGAGGGAACCTGGAAGGGAGGCCGCGAGAAGGCGCCCGCCGCGCTCTGCCGGAAGATCGCAGAAGCTCCCGACGGGGGAGAGATCGAGGTCTGGGGGGATGGCCAGCAGACCCGCTCCTTTCTCTATATCGACGAATGCCTGGAAGCGAGCATCCGGCTGATGCGTTCCGATTTCCCCGGGCCGGTCAACGTCGGCTCCGAGGAGATGATCCGGATCAATGATCTGGCCCAGATGATCGCCCGGGCGGCGGGAAAGAAGATCGCGATCCGCCATATTCCGGGACCCTTGGGGGTCCGGGGAAGGAACTCGGACAACCGGCTCATCCGGGAAAAGCTCGGCTGGGCGCCCTCGCAGCCGTTGGAAAAGGGGATTGCGCTCACCTACGCCTGGATCTCCGAGCAGGTGGCACGGGATCGGGGAGGAAAGCGGCCTGCCGCCTAAAACATCCCTCTTCCGGGAAAGCGCTCCTTCCCGATGCTGCGGATGATCTGGCCCACCTGTCAGGATCTCCGCGGCGAAAATGTGCAGAAGAAGTCCATCGTATTATACTTAAATGATGCATTTAAGCAAATGAGGCTGAAACCGTTTGCAAAAACGGGCTGTTTTCCGACGGCGTTCGATTTGCGGATGCGCTTCGCTTAGGGTGGATCCAGGCGGACCCGGGGACAATGGCGAAGCGTCGAAAACCATGATCGCGATCGAACCGTTGGAAAAGGCGGTCGCCAGGCTCGAAGAGGGCTTGGAACGCTACCGGGCGGAGAGCACCGATCTCCAGTTGCGCGACGGCTTGATCCAACGCTTTGAGTTCACCTACGAGATCGCGCATAAGACTCTCCGGCGCTTTCTGGCGGAGACCGCTCCCAATCCCGCCGAGGTTCAGGGCATGGCCTTTGCCGAGTTGATTCGAACGGCCAATCAGCAGGAACTCTTGCGCGGGGATTGGGCTCTTTGGCGGACTTTCCGAGAAATGCGCGCAAAGACGAGTCACACCTACGGGGAAGAAGCCGCCCATGCGGTCGTGGTCGCGATCCCCGATTTCCTAGGAGAAGTGGAGCATCTGCTCGGTCAATTGAAGAGGAGGCTTCGATGATCCGGGACGAGGCGGCATGCCCGATCGCTATCTCTTCTGAGGAGTGGCGGATCGTTCGCTCTCTTCTGAAGAGGTATGTTCCGGAATGTACGGTCTGGGCCTTCGGCTCGCGAACCAAGCGCTCCTTCCGGGCCTACTCCGACCTGGATCTGGTGATCATCGGAGAAGGGCCGATCGGAATCGCCCGGATGGCCGAGCTGGCCGAAGCGTTTTCGGAATCGGATCTGCCCTGGAAGGTCGATCTGTTGGACTGGGCCGAGGCGAGCGACTCCTTCCGAGGGATCCTCGAAAAGGAGAAGGTCGTCCTCCAGGAAAAGGGAAAGCCGACTCTTAGCACGCCGTAAAGGGCTTCGCAAAGCCGCACCGTTCGGCGATCCGGCGAGCGAGTGACTGGAAATCCTGGTAGCAGTCTTGGACGGCTCGCCCATGGGAACCAATCCTCCTAGACGGCCGAGCGGCGCCCCTGTGGGGCTCTTCCTCCGGGATGGCCTCCGGGGCGGGCGAATCGCCTCGGGCGAAACGGCCGCTCGAAGCGGGACTGCGACTGCTTCTCCGGGTCAACTGCCGGGGCGGGAACGTCGTGGTTGAAGCCCTCGGCCTGCTTGCGGGGGATGCCGCGTCCGAGGAAGCGCTCAAGGGAGCGGAGCGGGCCCCGATCCTCCGGGGTCACGAAGCTGATGGCATCGCCGATGGCCTGGGCGCGGCCGGTCCGGCCGATCCGATGGACGTAATCCTCCGAACATTGGGGAAAGTCGAAGTTGATGACGTGGGAGATGCCGTCGACATCGATTCCGCGAGCGGCGATGTCGGTGGCCACGAGCACGCGGGCGGCTCCCGCCTTGAAATCCCGGAGCGCCCGCGTGCGCTGGCTCTGCGAGCGGTTGGAATGGAGAGTGGCCGTTTTGACTCCGGTCTGCTCGATCTGGCGGGCCAGCCGGTCGGCCCGGTGCTTGGTGCGGGCGAAGACCAGGACCGTGTTGAGCTTCGGATCCTGCAGGAGATGGGAGAGGAGGGCCGCTTTCAAATGAGGGGCGACTTCGTAGACGAACTGGGTGACCGTCTGCGCCGGATTCGCACGCCGGCCGATCTCGATCGTGCGGGGAGAGCGGAGGAACTCCCGGGTGAGCGATTCGATTTCGGGGGAGAGGGTCGCGGAAAAGAGAAGGGTCTGGCGCTCCCGCGGCAGCTTCCGGAGAATTTGCCGGATGGCCGGCAGAAAGCCCATGTCGAGCATCCGGTCGGCTTCGTCGAGGACCAGATAGCGGATTGCCGAAAGGTCCCCATAGCCTTGGCCGTGGAGATCGAGGAGGCGACCCGGGCAGGCGACCAGGAGATCGACGCCGGAGCGGAGGGCTTCGATCTGCGGACGCTCGCTCACCCCTCCGAAGACCGAGGCGGACCGCAGGGAAAGATGCTTCCCGTAGGTGCGGAGGTTTTCCTGGATCTGGGCGGCCAACTCCCGCGTGGGGGCGAGGATAAGCGCCCGCGGTACGCGGCGGGGGCCTTGATGCGGCTGCTC
>JAQUAR010000196.1 GCA_028687155.1 Methylacidiphilaceae bacterium
CTGTCCGATTGGAACCCGCCTCTTGGGCAACCATGTTGAGGAGACCTTCGGAGGCCAGATGCCGATCCTCTTTTGGAGTGGCGGCAAGATCCTCGATCGCCGCATGGGGTTCGCAGACAAAGTCGGAGACGGATTCACCGATCCAATGGTAGCGGCGCGCCATTCGACAGCGTTCGTTCATTCCTTGTTGAACGACGCACCAGGCTCCCTTGGGCGTGAAGAAAAAGCTATGATGATAGAGAGCGTAGCCATCCTGCACGGCGGCCGAGTCGACCTTCGCGCTCATCCGGGAGGCGTAGACAAGCCTCTCCCCCTGGCTGATCCCCAGCCGATCGGCGCAGCGGGTGATTTCCTCCGGAGCCTTCCGGCTCGTCGCCCCCTTTCCGCCAGCAACCACGATCCCCAGTTCCGGACCATAAGCTCGGTAAGCTTCCTTCAGTGCCCCGCAGGTCACCGTCGTCAGTCCGGAAGAGTGCCAGTCAAAGCCGAGCAGACAGCCAAAGGCTTGAAACCACCATGGATCGGCGAGGCGACGGAGCATCTCCTCAGAGCCATGTTCCCCAGTGATCGCCATCACGACGGCACCAGCCAGTCGCGCCATCCGGTCGAAAAGGGCGGCAGGCGCCTTTCCGTTGTGCAGCGGCAGCTCGGCCAAAGCCCGTTTCATCCAAAATCTTCCGCGAAGGCGCCTGTGCCGGACCGGAGGCCAAAGCGCGGGCCTGAGCGGGGATCTCCTTTCCTTTAGGATTTATTCCCTTGAGCAAGGAATGAAAAGAGCCGAACGTGGTTCATGCCTTCTTTCGCGATTTGCCGTCTGCTTTCCTGCTCCTTGCCTTCCGAATAGCCTGCATGTCTCGCAAAGTTCCTACCCGAGGCGGACCCACTTCCCAGGACGACGGCGCAATCTCGTGAGAACCACGGGCTAAGGGCCGATGCGCAATCTCTACGGGAAAAAGATCGATCTCTACCCCTGGCAGGAGGAGGCGCTGGCGAGGGTGCGGGATCGAAGCGCCCTCATTGCGGCGCCGACCGGCAGCGGAAAGACGGTGGTCGCCTACCGGTGGGCGCAGCTCTGGGAAGAGCGGCGCAGGCGGGTGATTTTCACGGCCCCGATCAAGGCTCTCTCCAACGAGCGGTACCTGGAGCTCCGCGCACTCTTCGGGGAGGAGATGGTGGGGATTCTCACAGGGGATGTGAAGCGCAATCCGGAAGCACCTCTTCTCTGCATGACGCAGGAGGTCTACGCCAATCGCTTTTCCCGCCTGCCGCATCAGCGCGTCATCGTGGACGAGATCCACTATATGGTCCACAATCCGGATCGGGCCCGGGCGTACGCCGAAGGGATCGCGGGGACGCACCCGGAAAGCGATCTGCTCTTTCTCTCGGCGACGGTCGATGCCCGACGCTTCCTCGAGTATCTCTCGCGGCTGGCGGCTCGCCCTCTCGAGCTCATCGAGCAGACCCGCCGCCCGGTTCCCATCCATTATTTGGATCGGCAGCCTTCCGAGCGAAAACTCTGGGAGGCGCTGGCGCCGGTGCTCGTCTTTGTCTTTTCCTACAAGGGGGTGATGGGGCTGGCGGGAGAGCTCTACCATTCCTCCCAGGGACGGATAGGGCGGCCGGAGCGGGAACGGATCCGGGAGCTGGCGAAGCGGTACCGGGTGGATCGGCCCGATCTTCTCCGTTTGGCGACCGGAGGAGTAGCCATCTATCACGGCACGCTCCTTTATAAGGAGAAGCTCTTTGTCGAGCGGCTCGCCCGGGAAAACCTGCTCCTTGCCGTTGCGGCCACCGATGCGCTCTCCTTGGGGATCAACCTTCCGGTGAGGACGGTCCTCTTTGCCCAGCTCGCACGGTACATCTCGGGTCCGCTGACCAAGATGGAGTTTTTGCAAATGGCGGGACGGGCGGGACGGCCCAACCTACAGGAGGCAGGCTACGTCAGCTTTTTGGAGACGCGCTTCGAGGCGCGGGGGGTCGATACCGGACGGCTCTTTCGGACGCTGAAGAAGAAGAGCCTCGAACCGCTGCGCGTCCGCCCTCTTCCGTCGATCAAACGGATCTTAAACCAGACGCCGATCGAGGAAGAACTCGAGCGATTGACGACCCTCTCCTTCCCTTCCCTCCAACCGCAGGAGCTTCTCGCATTTCAGCGGATGGTCGAGCTCTCGCTGGACGAGATCGAACAGAACGCTCGCCTCCTGCATAAACGGGCGAGAGCGGGCGAACGGCTGCTTGAGGTCTTGCGGCGGATCTACTTCGATGAGTTCTCGGTTTCCGAAAACCTCGGGCTAGCCAAGATGCTCGTGCTGGAAGGCAAGATCGACGCCCGCCAGGAGATTCGCCAGATCCGCGGGCGGGTGCGGAGCGAGGGGGAGGCGCTGAAGGAGCTGCTTCAATTCCGCCGCTTCCTTCATCTCCTCGACCCCGAAGAGGTTACCGGCGCGGATGCGCTGGAGCAGGCGATCGTCTGCCTCGACGAGTTCGTGCTCCATCCGGAAGCGCTCGAAGCCTCGCGGTTCTAGGCGCAGCAGGCTCCCGCTATCCGGCGAAGAGCGTCGCAAGCATCGCCCGGGCTTCGTCCTGAATCCGGCGGAGATGGAGGACGTTCCGAAAGCTCTCGGCATAGAGCTTGTAGACCTCTTCGGTTCCCGACGGGCGGGCGGCGAACCAGCCATTCTCACTGGTCACCTTAATTCCTCCAATTTCTCCTCCCGAGGGAGCGCGATTGAGGACAGCCGTCACAGGATCGCCGGCGAGGGTTGAGATGGCGATCTCATGAGGAGAGAGTGAAAGGAGCTTCTTCTTCTGCTCGTAAGTGGCCGGGGCATCGATGCGTTCGTAAAACGGATTGCCGAGCTTTCCGGTGATCTCTTGATACAAGACGCCGGGATCTTTGGCGGTTCGCGCAGTGATTTCGGCAGCCAAGAGACCTAGGACGATGCCGTCCTTGTCGGTTGTCCAAGGAGTGCCATCTTTGCGTAAGAGGGTCGCCCCGGCGCTCTCCTCTCCGGCGAATCCGAGGGCTCGGGAGAGAAGGCCTTCGACGAACCATTTGAAGCCGACCGGCACCTCGAAGAGGGGCCGCTTCGCGGCTTGCGCCACCCGATCGAGGATGCCCGAGCTGACGACGGTCTTCCCCAAGGCGGCCTCGGGCTTCCACTGCGAGCGCGAGCCCCCGAAAAGATAGGAGGCGGCCACGGCCAGAAAGTGGTTCGGATTGAGCAGCCCGCAGCTCGGAGCAACGATCCCATGACGGTCATGGTCGGTGTCGCAGCCGAAGGCGACGTCGAACTGCCGGGCCCGACCGATCAGGCCCGCCATCGCGTAGGGCGAGGAGCAGTCCATCCGGATCTGGCCATCCCAATCAACCGTCAGAAAGCGGAAGGTGGCGTCCACCGCCTCGTTCAAGACGGTTGCGTTCAAGCCGTACCTCTCGGCGATCGGCTTCCAATAGTGGACTCCCGCACCCCCCAAGGGATCGATGCCGATTCGGACCCCGGAAGAGCGAATTGCTTCGCAATCGATGACCGAGGAGAGATCGTCGACGTAATGGTGGAGGTAATCGTGTCTTTTCACTTGGGCGGAGCGGAGGGCCCGCTCGTAGGGCATCCGGCGAACTTCCGCGACACCTCCCTCCAAAATGGTGTTCGCCCTCTCCTCGATTATCCGGGTTACTCCGGTGTCAGCCGGACCGCCATGGGGAGGATTATACTTAAACCCTCCATCGGTCGGTGGGTTGTGGGAGGGGGTGATCACGATCCCATCGGCCTGCCCCGCTCCGGAATCGCGGTTGCAGGTCAAGATGGCATGGGAGATCACCGGGGTCGGCGTGTAGCCGAGCTCGGGATCGATGCGGATCTCGACGCCGTTGGCCGCAAGGACTTCCAGAGAGGTCGCAAAAGACGGCTCGGAAAGCGCGTGAGTATCCTTCCCTAGGAAAAGCGGCCCGGAGATGCCCTTTGCGCGGCGGTAGTCGCAGATCGCCTGGCTGATCGCCAGAATGTGCGCTTGGTTGAAGGAGCCGCGAAAACTCGATCCGCGATGGCCTGAGGTTCCAAACTTGACCCGCTGGTCCTCAACCTTGGCATCCGGCGACACCTCGTAGTAAGCGGAGACAAGCTTTGCCAGATCGGTAAGAAGCGATTGCGGCGGAAGTTTGCCGGCGAGTGGGCTGAT
>JAQUAR010000197.1 GCA_028687155.1 Methylacidiphilaceae bacterium
CTCGGCGCCGGGAACTCCCCAGGTCGCCTGGTAACGGAAGACGAGCTCGTTCCAGGTCGCCTCATCGGCGGTCGCAAAGGGCAGAAGGCAGCGGTTGCCCGCGATGCGGAGCGCAAAGGGTTCGCCGTTCCGAAGGGCCATGATCTCGGCGGCCACAAAGACGACGTTCCATTCGAGAAGGGAGGGGGCGGCCAAGAGGATCTTCCATTGGCCATCCACAACCTGGGCCCGCTCGACCCGCCAGCGGAAGACGAAGGGCTCGTTTGCCGGAAGCAGGAGGTGCTTCTGCTCAACGTCGTGGAGGCAGCCCGGCGGGAGGTAGGCATCGAAGAGGAGATCGGACCAGATCCGCGCGACCGGGTCGGGTTCCCCTTCGGAGAGGGGGAGCCGCGTCGCCAGCACCGCAAAGAGGTCGATCCGGCAGCGGACGACCACCCGGTAGTCGATCGCCACTCCTTCTCCGACGCGCTCGTAGCCGATGGGCTCGATCGAGTCGATCGTCACCAGCCGCATGAGGTGGCGTTGCAAGCAGGCGCGTGCGGCTTGGGTGGGTGGCAGCTGCTGCCGCTCTACCTCGGGGTCGAGCCGCCTGGCTTCCCGGACCCCCGGGTCTCCTTCCTTGAGCCAGTGGAGGAGCTCCTTTTGCCAGCGGGCATAGTCGGCGCGCAGCCGCGCAAAGGAGTGGGGTTCGTCATCGGCCAAGGAAGCGGGAACGGGTGCGATCCGGGGAGCGGCAACCGGAGGCGCCGGCCGCTTCCGCTCCTTCCACCAGGAGAGGATGGAGAGGGAGAAGAGGGCCAAAAGGCAGAGCGCCACGGCCAAGGCGGGCAGGCCGGCCTCGATGGGCCTCCCGGGCGCACCCCGGCCGCCCGGCGGCCGGACTGCCCCGGAGGCGCCCTTCCCCTTTGCCGGCGGGATCATCGGCTGGAGATTTGATCTCTGGGAAAACTCCCTCTCCTCCCGCTCCGGAAAAACGACCGCGCGCATGACTCCCTCCCTGGTTGCCAGCTGTCTTTCCCCTGCCTGCGCGGAGCACCCGCGACCGCCGCGGCAGAGGCTTTGGACCGCTTACCGGAAAGGAGATTACCGAAGCCGGACGGAGGCCGGGCAAGCGGTTTCTCTGTTACATTTTTGTGACAGTTCTGTGAACTTTTGGTGACAAAAGGATCCTGCTTTGCGCAAAGAAAACTTAACCTAAGTTAATCGGCGGCTTTTCCGACTTCCTTGGAAAGGGCGGTGACGGCAGCGGGATCTTCCAGGGTCGTCGTGTCACCCTCGATTTGACCGCTACGAACCAGTTCCTTGAGAAGGCGGCGGAGAATCTTGCCGCTGCGGGTCTTCGGCAGGGTTGCGGTGAAGAGAATCTCCTTGGGGCGTGCGATGGCGCCGATTTCCTCTGCCACGTGAAGACGCAGCTCGTTTTTGAGCTCCTCCGACGCCGCTTCTCCCTGCCGGAGGGTGACAAAGGCGACGAGCGCCTCGCCTTTTTCCGAATCGGGCTCGCCGACCACTGCCGCTTCCGCGACGCTGGGATGGCTCACCAGTGCGCTCTCGACCTCGGCGGTGCCGATGCGGTGCCCGGCGACATTGAGAACGTCGTCGGTTCGGCCCGTGATCCAGAAATAACCGTCTTCGTCCTGGCGCGCGCCGTCTCCGGTGAGATAGACGCCGGGAATCTGGCTCCAATAGGTGCGTCGCAGGCCCTCTGGGCTGCCGTAAATGTCCCGGAGCATCGAGGGCCAGGGACGGCGAATCACCAGCCTCCCGTGAGTGCCGGAAGGAACGGGATTTCCCTGGTCATCGACGACGGCGGGATCGACGCCGAAGAAGGGAAGGGTCGCCGAACCCGGCTTGACGGGGGTCGCTCCGGGGAAGGGAGCAATCATCGCCGATCCTGTTTCGGTTTGCCACCATGTGTCGACGATCGGGCAGCACCCACGCCCGATCTTCTGATGATACCAGAGCCAGGCTTCCGAGTTGATCGGCTCGCCGACCGAGCCCAGAAGGCGGAGCGAGGAGAGATCCCAGGGTTTTACCCACCGTTCGCCCATGCGCATGAAGGCCCGGATGGCGGTTGGAGCGGTGTAGAGGATGTTGATTTGGTGGCGCTCGATCATGCGCCAGAAGCGATCCGGCTGGGGAAAATCGGGCGAGCCTTCGTAGAGGAAGACCGAAGCCCCGAGAGCCAGGGGACCGTAGACCACGTAGCTATGACCCGTCACCCAGCCGACATCGGCCGTGCACCAGAAGAGATCCTCTTCTTTGAGATCGAATAGGTACTTAGTGGTAAGCGCACAACCCAGCAGATAGCCGCCGGTCGTGTGAAGGATCCCCTTCGGCTTTCCGGTCGTTCCGCTGGTGTAGAGGATGTAGAGCGGATGCTCGCTATCCATGGGCTTCGCTTCCGAGCGGGCGTCGACCTCTTTGAGTTCTTCTTCGATCCAGCGGTCGCGGCCCTCCAGCATTGGAACGGGCTCCGCCGTCCTTCGGACGACCAGGACCTGTTCGACCATTGGGGCATCCTTCAAGGCGTCGTCGACCCGCTTCTTGAGCGGAACGATCTTCCCCTTCCGGTAGCTCCCATCGGCGGTGATGACGATCTTCGCTCCGCAATCGAGGATCCGATCTCGAATCGACTTCCCGCTGAAGCCGCCAAAGACGACACTATGCACCGCGCCAAGGCGCGCGCAGGCGAGCATGGCGATCACCGCTTCCGGAATCAGCGGCAGATAGATCACGACCCGGTCTCCGGAGCCCACTCCGCTCCGGGAGAGCAGGTTGGCCCAGCGGCAGACTTCCCAGTGGAGCTGCCGGTAGGTGAGGGTGCGTACCTCTCCAGGCTCTCCTTCCCAGACGATGGCCGCCTTGTTGCACCGGGGTCCGGCCAGATGACGATCGAGGCAGTTGTAGCTGGCATTGAGCTTTCCGCCCACAAACCAGCGTGCATGCGGCAGGTCCCAACGCAAAAGCTCCTGCCAGGGCTCCGCCCAGTCGAGCTCCGCAGACATCCGCCCCCAAAAGGTCGCGGGAGAGTCGAGCGACTCCCGATAGAGCCGGCGATACTCCTCCAGGCTTCCAATGTACGCCCGGGCCGAAAAGTCGTCGGCCGGGGGAAACATCGGCACCAGATCCGCGGACGGAGTCGATTTCCGGGAATCGATGCCAGCGGTCGTTTCTTCCATGGTTTGCCCGATTGCCCGGCGCCAGGTCCCGCCTGGTCGCGAAAAGTAGTGACAGAATAGGGACTCACCCGCCCCAAAGCAAACCGGGACCTCAAAGCGGACTGGCCCGGCGGGAAGGGCGGGGCCTAGCGAGGCCTAGACAAGCTCGCCGGCCATCATCTTGCGAATGCGCGGGATGTGGCGGCCGCCTTCGAAGGGAGTGTCGAGAAAGATCTGAACGATCTTGAGGGCGGTCTCCTCCGGAATGAGACGCTCGCCGATCGAAATGACATTGGCATCGTTGTGGGCACGTCCGAGGCGAACCGACTCCTCGTTGAAACAGTAGGCGCAGCGGACTCCCCGGACTTTGTTGGCGACCATGGCCTCTCCGTTTCCCGAACCTCCCAGAACGATCCCGCGATCCGCTTTCCCCTCCGCAACGAGCACGGCCGGCGGGCGAACGTAGTCGGGATAATCGACGGGCTCGGGCGACCCGGTGCCGCAGTCGATCACCTCGTGGCCGAGGCTCTTCAGGAGCCCCTTGATCTTTTCCTTGAAGGCAAAGCCGGCGTGATCCGATCCGATGGCGATTTTCATAAAGATGATTCTCTCTCTGTTTCTCTGGGCGTTGGCTTTCGCCTTTTCGCCGTTTTGCTCTCTTAGCTGTTTAGCTGGGTTTCGAGTTGGGAGATCTCGTCGCGAAGCAGCGCGGCTTCCTCATAACGCTCCTCCGTGACTGCTTTTCGCAGGCTCTCCTGCAAATCCTCCAGTCGCCGCTGGTAAAATTGGTGGCGCAAAAACTTGGCAGGCATCTTGCCCTTGTGAAGGACGCCCTTGTGCATGTCGCGAAGCATGGAATCGACGATTTCCGCAAACACTTCGTAGCAGTGAGGACCGCCGGGCCGCCCGGTCTTTTTGAAATCCGATTGCGTAAAGCCGCACTGAGGACAGGTTGGCTCATTTTTGGTGAGAAGCTGTTCTTCGTCCCGTGAGTCACCCAAGAGCAA
>JAQUAR010000198.1 GCA_028687155.1 Methylacidiphilaceae bacterium
CGTCGTGAACTCCTTGAGCACCAAGGGACGATCTCCGGTGTTATGAACCTCGACCCGGAAGGCGAGCGTGCGGCTCGGCACATCGTAGGTCGCATCCAGCACCTTCGCCTGCACAGACGAGGGCTCCGGCGGAAGCGGCTCATTTCGAATGATCGTCTCCTGGATCGGAATCGTGTGCGGGTACTGCGAGGCGGTCATCGCGTTCGCGACCACGATCAAGCCGATGGTTCCGAGGGCGAAGATCACCGCCACGGTCTTATCCGCGCCGCTGATCAACTCCTTGGCCCGTCCGACCGCAACCACACCCAACCGGGAGGTAAAGGGCCTGCCCAGCCAGAACCCGAGCCATGCCACCCCGATCAGCGTCGTCACCAGGGTCCACATAAGCATCCGGTTCTGCCCGAAGTCTTCCAGGTTGACCGTGTTGCCGAGCAGCGTCTTGATCGGGTTGGTGAAGCCCTCGTGGCTTCCCTCGACGTCGACGTAGATCGACGGCCCGATCAACGGACCCGCATCCTTCATGCTCAACATGATCCCGACCGGCCAGTGGCCCGGATACCGAGCCTTGGCGATCGTCTTGTACTCATAGGTTCCGCCCAACTCCAACAGCTCCGAGCAGGACATGAACCGATTGTTGATCCATGTGCCGACTCGCAGGAACTGCGGGCCCGGGACGAAGAAGTTGAGCCAGGAAATCCCCGAAAAGGCGATCTCCTTCGGCCAGATCGGCAGAAGCTGAAACTTCCCCGTCACCGTCATATCGTCCCCGACCTTGAACTTCCTCCCGGAAAACTGGGTGTCGTAGAAGATCACCGTACGCATCCGGAGGAAGGCCTCCTGCGATTTCTCGCCCAAGGCCCAGAGGCGGGAGGTTGCAGGCCCTGCCAGGATCATCCCCAGCAGCGCCAGCGCCCCCGCTCTCCCCATCATCCGCATTACTCTCTTTCTCATCGTCTTCCTTCCTCCTCTTAGTGTTGCCTGGCTTCCACGGGAGTCGCTTCGTAAGTTTTGAAGAACTTCGTGCTGCCGAAGAAGTAGGTTCCCATCAGCCACCAGGGCACGTACATACAGACCGAGACGAAGGCCGAGAAGAAGGCAGCCACGCCAGTCACCCCTCCTGCGAAGCTTCGCATCGTTCCCGTCTCCACGATCCGGAGATACTCCGGCGTCGAGGTGCGGACGTACATGTAGTTGATCACATCGGCAAGGCTCATCAGCGACCCCTGGTACTCGACCGGCAGGTGAAAGGGCGCAATCATCACCCAGTTGGTCGGGTAGAAGAGCCAGCCCCAAAGCTCGCCGCCCACGAGAGCCGTCACAACCCAGTTACCGGTGAGCATCAACACGATGTCGAGCACCACCGCCTGGGGGATGAAGGTCTCAGGGAAGACCATGTTGAGCGGATAGTGGGTCCATCCATTGAAGTTGATGTACCGGTTCATCCACTCACCGAAGAGCAGCCCCAAACAACAGAAGGTTGCGCCGATCGGCATCCGGAACTTCGTCCATAAGACCGCCTGCACCGCCGCCGGGAAGGTGATCTCCATGATGGGAGCCACGATCGGCCACCAGTTCCGATCCTTCCAGTCCACCCAGAACGACCAGTCTCCGGCCACCAACATCTGGTGCACATGGAAACCGGCGATGAGCGCCAGGAAGGTCGACAGGATCACGACCAGATCGAACTTGCGTCCGACGGCCCTCGCCTCCGCGTCTACTTGCGAATATTGCATTAGTTTCGTTCCCCCTCTGGGAAGAGAAGGGGCAGGGTGGTTCCCCGCCCCTCTCTTCGCCTTGTTCTTTTCTTCTTTTCCGTTTCTCAGGCTTCCCAAAACTGCGCTTACGCAGCGCAGGCCGCGCAAGCGGCGGGATCGACTGAGCTCTGCGGATCCTTCATCACCTCGGCCGGGCTCTGAATCGGCTTGCCATAGTAGACATGGTTGATCAGAGACAAGACCCGCGGGCAGATCTGCAACCAGGTCCCGAGGATCGCCAGCGCACCCCATCCGAATGTCACGAAGCCCCAGTGCAGCGGAGCCACGAAGAGCTCCTCCATGAACCACCGGGTATGTCCGAACTCATTGAGTCCGACGTTCGGGAAGATCATCGCCGGGCTGCCCACCAGGATCACGTAGGGCAACGAAAATGCCTTAGCGAACTGGGGCAGTCGGGTCATCGCGTAGACAAGCGAGCCCACTCCGAAGATGATGTAAATGGGATAACTCTGGTAGAACTCGATCACATGGCTCGGCGTGAAGTCGGTATCCCGGATCACCGTCTGGTGCCAGGTGCCGTCCTGCTCCGTGAAGTAGCTCGCGCCGGCATAAGCCGCGTAGGTATACGTCAGAACGAAGAGTCCCAACGCCCAATACCGCTTGAGCTCCTCCGCCGGAGACAGGCGATCGAGCGCCCGGTCCCGCGTCATCCAGAGCCAACCCCACAGCCCCGCCGCCGTGACTGCTTCCAGCACGAGCTCGGCGAAGAGCATGCCCATCCAGTAACTCTCATAATCGGCTGACGTGTAGTCGAGACCCTTCGAAAAGGCGTAGAGCCTCTCATACACATTGATCAGCACGTCGAAGACGATCAGCGCGCCGATCGCGATCCCCGCACTCTTCCAGGAAAAGGCGGTGATCGGCGGTCGCGCGACAGCCGTCGCCGTCGTTTGTGTTTGCGCCATATACTTTTATCTCTCCATTTCTTCCATTCTGCTTCCCGGCGCCCCTGGTGCACCACCCGGGACGCAACCGTCATCCTCCGGGGATGCCGGCGGAAAACCAGTCAGCCTTTCGCCAATCGGTCTTCCCCGAGCAATCGTAACGCAAGGGCCTGCGATGGCAAGGAAATTTACGCTCCTTTTGTCAGCCTTTCCCCTATCCCATTCGTATTCTTCCCGATCGTGCATTTCTGTCGCTTTTTCTCTCTGGTGAATGGGTCGTGGATCCGATCGACCCGAACCCGATTCTTCCCTAATTTCGCCTTTTCGCCGTCGGATCTCTGCACGCCTATCTGTCGCGCAATCCAGGGTATCCGCGATGCGGGCCTTTCCTCGACCACGTTCCGCCCTCGATGCCCGACTGATTCTCCCTGCGTCCAGATGACGCGCCCATCGGGCTTTCCGATGGTTGGCCAGTTGACGAGCCTATGGGCCACCGGGGGAACGATGGATTGACGCGATCGCAACCTTTTGTTGCAATGACGTTCATGAAGGGAATGGAGTCGTCGGCGCGCTACTTTGACGAGGTGGCCGGGGAATGGGACACGCTGCGAAAGGGGTATTTCCGAGACGAGGTCCGGGAAAAAGCGGCCGAGCTCGCCGGCGTTCGGCAGGGGGAACGGGCGGCAGACATTGGCGCGGGGACGGGCTTCCTGACTGAAGCCCTCCTGGGGCGCGGCCTTGAGGTGGTGGCTGTCGATCGCTCCCCAGCCATGCTTGCCGAACTGGAGCGCAAGTTTGGTGGGCGGCCCGCCTTCCGGGGCTTGAGTGGAGAGACGGAGGCTCTGCCGATCGAGACGGGCACCATCGACTGCTCCTTTGCCAACATGGTCCTCCATCATGTTGAGAGCCCTGAGGCGATGATCCGGGAATTCTTCCGGATCTTGAAACCCGGGGGCAGAGCGGTGCTCACCGACTTTGAGCGACATGGCTTCGCCTTCTTCCTGACCGAGTATCACGACCGTTGGCCGGGCTTTCACCCCGGAGATGTGGAGGCTTGGTTCCGAGCCGCGGGCTTCGCCTCGGTGGAAGAGGGACCTCTCGGCGAGATCTGCCAGGCTGAGAGCTCCGAGGGGGTCCGGGCGATGGTGCCCATCTTCTTCGTCCGGGCGGAGCGTTAGCGCGTCTTTCTCGCGGCCGGTTTGCCAGGGATGAGAAAGAATTTGCCGCCGCTGGGTCCGGGCTCGATATTCGCTTCATGAGCAGTCACGACCCCGCCGAGGTCCCGAAGAAAGAGGAGAGAGAACCTTCCGAGAAGCAGGGGACGCCATTCGACAAGAATTTCTACTGGGTCATCACCCTGGCCGGCCTCTTTTTCCTCTATCTCATCTATTCGGTCCTCAACCACGATACGGTCAACATCCACGGACATTGACGCCCTTGGCCGGCATGCCCGATGGCGGGGGAAGGCACGGGTAGCGTTGCGTCCCCGGGACAATAGGGGTAT
>JAQUAR010000199.1 GCA_028687155.1 Methylacidiphilaceae bacterium
TCCGACTGGGAGAATCGGTTTCTTCCGAGATGCAATACTTTGATGGACCGAGAGGGGGTTGGGATGTCCTGACTCGAGCCGACTCCGGAATCAAAGCTCGGATGATCCAAGGAAGGAGGGATCGTCCGGATCGCCGCAACGGGCCATGGACCCACGTCTCGGCACCCGCCGTCGGCATTCCCCTCCGTCCGCTCGGCCAACCGGGGCAAAGCATGAAGACGGAGTGAAAGACGACCGAAAATCGGCCGCTGGCGGTGGTTGGGCCTCTCTCCTCCAGCGGCGCTGGGCGGGTCTCGTCGACGAAGCGAGCTTTGCCTGGATCTCTTCCCTTCAGGCCCGGCACCGGCCGGAGCCCGAGTTTCGGAAGCGTCTGGAGAGCTACGTCGACTCGTGGCGTTCGGCGACCCTGGCGGACTACTACGCCCTCCCTCTGGGTGACTCCGTCTCCCTCGAATGTAGCCCGTGCGGGAATGGCTTCCGCGTCCGGTTTCCCAGCCCGATACCGGGACCGGAGCGACGGAATCGGACGGCAGTCTTCGATCTCTGGCTAGGACCGGAAGGTTGGCATGGACCCACCATGGTTATGGCGCACGGGCTGATGTCCGTCAGCGACGTTGGCTATCGGCGTTGGGGGCGCCGGCTCAACGCTCTGGGGTGGAATGCCGCCTTCATGCATCTCCCCTACCATTACGCCCGGAGGCCCTTCGGACTCTTTCCCGGAGAGTTGTGCGTGACGGCAGACCTGGTGCATACGGCGGAAACCTTACGTCAAGGGGTGCTCGATCTTCGCGTCTTCGTACGTTGGCTACGCAGCCAGGGGACCAGGCTCATGGGCGGATGGGGAATGAGCTACGGAGGTTGGGTTTTAGCCGAGGCGGCCTGCGTCGAGCGGATCTTCGACCGGTTGATGCTCCTGGAGCCGATCTTCCGGATCGAGCATGCCATGTGGGAATCGCCGAGCGGGCGCGGCATACGGAAGACACTCGAGGAGCTCGGGGTTTCGCCGGAGACGGCAGCACCGCACCTCCGGCTGGTCTGCCCGAGCCTCTCCCGGCCTTATCTGGAGCCCGAAGAGGTTCTTCTGCTCGGAGGGATCTATGACCGGGTCGTCCCGCTCCGGCTTTTGCAGGAGTTCCGCGCCGCATGGCGGGGATGTCATTTCTACCCCTTTCCCCAAGGGCACGTCGGCTATCGGCTCATGCGGGAGAGCCTCCGGATCGCGCAAGAGATTTGGCCCGGGGATTTTGTTGTTCCAAGGCATTGACAGAGAAGCAAAAAAAATGATGATTTCCTTATGGATGCTCCTCGTGCGGTGTCCGCGGCCTATTCCGGTTCTTTTTCCGAATCCGCAAGCCGAGCGCTTGTCGAAGATCTGCGCGCGAAGCTCGGCGGCGATCCGTCGCTGGCGTTGGTATTCGCCTCTTCGTCGTACGCGCCCGATCTGACCGATCTTTGTGAGGTGCTGACTATCTACGGTCATGCGCCGCTCCTGGTCGCCGTGACGGGACAGGGATTTCTTGCCGAAGGAGCGGAATTCGAGGCCGAAGAGGGATTTTCGGTGCTTTTTCTCCGTCATCCGGAGATGCGCGCGATTCCGATTGCTCTCTCGCCCGAGGAGGTCGAAGCCGAGGATGATCCGATGGCTTGGCACCGGATCACCGGAGTCGGACCCAAAGAGGCGGCGGGATGGCTCCTCTTCGCCAATCCAAACGTTCTTCCCGTGGAGCGGCTCTTACGGATCTGGAACCGCGCCTATCCGGCGGTTCCAGTTTGGGGAGGGCTGGCAGGGGGATCCAGTGACGGGGAGACTGCGGTCTTTCTGGATCGGAAACCCGTGGAGGGGGGAGTCGCCATTGCCCTCCAGGGGAAGATCGGTTTTCAGGTTGTTGTCTCCCAAGGCTGCCGTCCGATCGGCGATCCGTATACGGTAACGGGGGCGGATCGGAATGTCCTCTACACCCTTGGTTCGGGAAGCGCCTACCAAGCTTTGGCGACCGCCTTCGAATCCCTTTCGGAGCACGAGCGGGAGAAGGCGCATGGGCACATCTTCATCGGCCTTGCCGTTTCCGAATATCGAGATGAGTTCCGGCAGGGAGACTTCCTCGTGCGCAACATCCTGGGAGCCGACCCATCCTCAGGTGCGGTTGCTGTCGGCGCGCTGGTGCGTGTCGGCCAGACCCTGCAATACCAGCTGCGCGATCCCGATTCGGCTGAGCGATCCTTGCGCGAGCTTCTCCAGGCCGAGAAGGCCGAGTTTTTCTCGGACCGCAAGCCGCTGGCTGCGCTCATCAGTCTCTGCGCCGGGAGGGGCAAGGGGCTCTTCGGCGTGGCGGGACGGGACGCCGGATTGATCCAGGAGCTCTTTCCTCAGCTCCCTGCGGCAGGGTTCTTCGCGAACGGCGAGATCGGACCCGTGGGGAAGTTCAACTTCCTCCACGGCTATTCCGCTTCGGTGCTCTTCTTTTCCTGATCCGGGGCCGCCTTCCCCGAGCCGGCGTAGGAGGCCAGAACCCAGCGGCTAAGCAGCCCTTCGGGATCCTCGACCGCTTCCGGAGGGAGCGTAAAGGTTTCTTGGCCCGTATTGGCTCGGATGAGACGGAGCCCGAACGGGAAATCCTTGAACTTTTTTCGGCAGAGCTCGGCGACGGCGCCGACTGCCGCACCCGCTTTAGCCCGGAGCGCTTGAACCGCCTCCGGTTCGAAGCGGAGACGGAGTTCATGGGCGCGGAAAAACTCTTCCGAGAAAGCCTCCACCTCCTGGACGGTTTCTCCCCCTCCCTCGCGGAAGCGCGCCAGCGCGGCATCCAGTGCCTTCTGTGGATTTTCGACGGTCTCGTCGTCAATCACGATCTCGCGCAACCCCGTGCCGGGACATTCGAAGCGGAAGGGACGCAAGATCCGTTCCCCGATGGTCATCAGGCCGCGGGCTCCTGTCTCTTCTTGGGCGGCGCAGTGCGCGATGCGGCGGAGGGCGCCGTCGGTGAAGCGCAGCGAGATCCCGTAGGCCGCAAAGGCGGCGACATACTGCCGGAGAATCGAGCCTTCCGACTCCTGCAGAATCCGGAAAAGGTCGTCCGCGTTGAGCGGCTCGAAGAAGACGCGCACCGGAAGCCTTCCGACGAATTCCGGCTCCAGCCCATATTCGATGAAGTCGGCGGTGGAAGCCTCTTTCACCGCTTCCCGGTCGTCCGCTTGGGCTCCCTCTGCGCGGAAGCCGATCTGTCCCCGACGCATCCGGCGGGAAACGATCTCCGGAAGCCGGGTAAAGGCTCCGCTGACCAGGAAGAGAATGTGCCGAGTGTTCACCGTCCGCTTCTTCTCCCGGCTGCCCCGCTGAAAATCGAGCATCGTCTGGATCTGTCCTTGCAGATCATAGGGGGCGCGAACGGGAACCTCGGTCTCTTCGAGCAGCTTCAGAAGGTTCGCCTGCACCCCTCGCCCGCTGACATCCCGGCCCATCGAGTGGAAGCCCGCCAACTTGTCGATCTCGTCCAGGTAGATGATGCCATACTGAGCGATGGAGACATCTCCGCCCGCCTGCTGCACGAGCTCCCGGACGAGATCTTCGACATCGCCGCCCACATAGCCCGTTTCCGAAAACTTTGTCGCATCGCCGCGAACCATCGGCACCCCGATCCGTTCGGCCAGACAGCGCACCAAGTAGGTCTTGCCCACACCGCTTGGGCCCACCAGCAAGACGTTCTGCTTGACGTAGTGGGGGAGTTCCTCGCCGGCGAGCGCGGCACGCACATGGTTGTAGTGATCGCAGACGGCGACGGAGAGAACCCGCTTCGCCTCCTCTTGCTGGATCACGAAGCGGTCGAGATAGGCCTTGAGCTCCTTCGGGGTAAACGTAAAGGAGCGAATCTGCTTCTCGAACTCTTCCCGCTCCTTCCCCTCTTTCTCCTTTTTCTCAGGTGGAGCCTGGGGCGGCGTAAAGGCACGAAACATCTCCTGGAAGCGGCGCTGCCACTCCTCGCCTTCAGGGAACTGCGGAGAACTCACAGGAAAAAGATCGGTGAAACTTAGGAAATAAGCAAGAGTTCTACTGCTCGCAATCGCGACCGAGCCAGCCCGATTCGCGATAGGCGTCGACCCCCTGCTCCAAGGAGAAACGAGG
>JAQUAR010000200.1 GCA_028687155.1 Methylacidiphilaceae bacterium
GTCTTCCGAGCGTGATCCTCGATCTCGCGCTTGAGATCGCGATCGGTAGCTTCCGCGGCCGCGTCCTGAATCGCCTCGGCGAGCTCTGCCAAGGGTGCGTCCAGGATGTTCGGCACAAGATCCTCCCGGAGGATGCGGACTTCTCGACTCTTGGAGCCGCTCACCGCGGCGCGTAAGCGATCGAACAGCGAGGCGAGGCCGGTAAGAGCCTCCTTGGTCTTTTGGATCGAATCGTTCGCCCGCAGCAAGGGGAGAAGTCCACGTCCGGTTCGAGGATGGTAGAGTCTTTGCAAGAGAGATCTCGTCTGTCCCTCCGAGAGGGAGAGACCGAGATGACGGGCGGCGACCGTCTCGACTTGGTGGGCTTCGTCGAAGACGACAAAATCCTTGGCGAAGGAGAGATCTTCGCTCGGATCGGAACCGAGGCCGCCGGCCAAGAGAGAGAAGAAGAGCGCATGGTTGACGATCGTAAGGTCGGCCTCGGCGCTCTGGTCTCGGAGCCGTTGATAGAAGCAGCGTGGATTGTCCTGGCAGCTCCTCGCGGTGCAGAGCTGCGGCTCGGAGCAGAGCCGACTCCAAAGGCGAGGGTCCGGGGGAGGATCGAGTTCTTCCCAGCAGCCGGTCGTGGTCTCGAAGGACCAGCGGGCGATCCGGCTGATCTCCTCGGTCTCTCGTAAAGCAAAAAGGTCTGCCCCATAGCGGAGAGCCTGGTCGATCCGTCGAGGACAAAAGGAGTTCCTCCTCCCTTTGAGAAGAACCACCGTGAACGAGTCGGACAGGGTGCGGAGGAGGAGGGGCAGATCTCGGCCAAAGAGCTGCGCTTGAAGGTTGAGCGTATGGGTGGAGATGACGCCGTGCTGACCTAAGTTGCGTGCGCAGCGAAGAGCAGGGAAAAGATAGGCGAGGCTCTTGCCTGTTCCCGTACCCGCTTCGACAGCCAAAACCGCCTTCTCCGAGAGTGCTTCGGCCACCGCGCGGGCCATCTGCGCCTGCTGGGGCCGGAATTCGAAGTGACGTGCGGCGGAAAGAGGGCCGCGAGAAGAGAAGAACTCCTCCGCTTCGTCGGCAGGGGAGGAGTGCTCATCGGCTGGTGGCCGGGAGCAGCGACCGTTCCTTTCCGAGCGGGAGGAGGAAGGTTCTACTTCCATTGCAAGCGGGTGTCGGCCAGCCGCTTTTCGAGTTCGGCGACGACCCGCCCTTCCTCTTTCTCCCCTTGTGCGCGGAAGGTCACGCTCCAGCGGAGATAGGCGCCGGCCTCATCCCACGGGACGGTCGAGATCTGCCGCTCGGTGATCAGCCACTCCGCTGCCTTTTCGGCCGTTGGGAAGAGGACCGGTCCTTGCGGAGTCGCCGCGCTGAGGGGGGCGGGCGTGTAGAGGAAGAACGAGGCACCCGGCTTGCTCGCCGGGCAGCCCAATCGTCGGAGCGCTTCCACGAGGAGGTCCATCCGCCGCGAGTATTTTTGCGCCAGACCCTGTGTGATCTCCGGATGATCCAATCCGTAGGCGAACGCATGCTGGATCGCGAGAAACTGGCCTGAGTCGGTATGGTCCTTGACGGAGGCATAGGCACGGATGAGCCTCGAGTCGCCGGCGACGAAGCCGCATCGCCAGCCGGTCATGTTGAAGTTCTTGCTCGCCGAATGGAGCTCGAGTCCGACCTCCTTGGCCCCCGGCACGGAGAGGAAGCTCAAAGGCGATCCCGTGAAGACCAGGCCCGCGTAGGCGAAGTCGTGGATGACGACGATCCGGTGGAGATGGGCGAATGCGACGACCTTCTCGAAGAAAGCGGACGTTGCCGTGGCGCCGGTAGGATTGTTCGGATAGTTGAGGACGAGCGCCTTGGTGCGCCGCAGCACATCGGCGGGAACCGATTCCAGGTCGGGCAGGAAGGAGTTCTTTTCGAGGAGAGGGAGAGGGAAGACCTGGCCTCCGTAATATTGAGCGTGCGTCCCGAAGACCGGGTAGCCTGGGACGGTCATCAGGACGACGTCGCCCGGATTGATGAAGCAGGCGGGCAGAATGGAGAGAGCCGCCTTCGAGCCGATCGAGTGGCAGATCTCTGTCTCGGGATCGGCGACTACCCCGCAAACCCGCTGGAGATAGCGGGCGGCCGCCTCCTTGAGCCGTGGTCCGCCGTTGTCGGCGTAGCCACGGTTTTCGGGCTTCCGTGCTTCCTCGGCCAACCGTTCGACGATTTCGACGGGGGCCATTTCGTCCGGTTCTCCCACGCCAAGATCGAGCAGCTCGATCTCCGGATGCTTGTCGCGCGCCGCCCGTTTGGCCCGCTTGATCTTCTCAAACTTGTAGATTTCCGTCTCTTTTCCGAACCGGGGACCGCCGATCCGGTGAGCGAAAGAGGTGGCGGGAAAGTTTTCCATAGGCTTCTGGTCTCCGTGTCTTCGCCTTTCTTTTTACGGGGCGGGCGAAGTAAAGGCAATCGCCGCTCGCGTTCCTCAAATCGGCATGCCTACTTGGGGAACCGGGAAGGGCTTCTTCCCGCAAGAGGGCAATCCGATTCGATTCGGCTTTCCCAGAAGGATAAGACATTCCCTCTTTTAGATCTGCGGGTTGGGATTCTCAGGCTCGGGCTGCTACGCTTTGCGGCTAAAGCACGCCATGCCGACCGTCGCCTTGCTTTCCACCCGGTTGCGAACCTCTCGGCGCAGGCTTTTCCTGCCGGCAGCACTCCTCCTGCTCTGCGCCTTCGGCATTTCTTCGAGATTTCCGGCCCGTGCCCAGGAGATGCCAATCCAGATCGTCTGGGTTCGTCAATATTACACGCTCTTTCTGGCGAAGTCTCGCTCCGGACAGGGGCCTCTCCTGCCCTATGTTCGCTGCCTGGTCTATCTCCAATTCCGGAATTGGGGACCTCCGCAGCGAGTGCCCATGGGGCATGGTGAGAGACCCGACTACCCGAATATCCGATTTCGGGTTTGGCGGAATCAAGTCCCCATTCCGTTCCAAAGAGACGTGATTCCCCGCCTGGGAGCGCAGGATTTGTACGCGGTCAACTTTGCCGCGGGGGAGAGCGTTCGGATCACCTACGAATATGTCGAACAAGTCTTGAGCCACAATCCGGCGTCGAAGGTCGATGTCTTCGAGGATACCTGGGGATTCGAAGGTTATCGGCCGCCCCTGGAGGATTGGTGGATCGTGGTCGACCTGGGAAAGATGTATACGCAGTATCAGGCATCTCCCGGTTTCGGGCAGAGTTCTGCGACACCGGCGCTTCCGTATCAGACCTTTTTTAACCGGATCTTCCGGGTCTCCCCGCTTGGTTATCAGGCTCAGGGCACCACCGTCTGGTGGCGTTTTCAAAATGTGGGAGAGGAGAGGATGCATTCGTTCCCAAAGCTGCGGGTCGAGTGGCAGGCGTGGTACCGCTAGCGCGACAGCGATCTCGGCTTATGGGCGGACTTTCTGGAGCGAGGCCTTCGTATTCAATGGCGGGCTTGGTATCGGTGAGGAAGCCGGGGGCTGCCCGGTGCCATGGGCTTCCTCTCTTCAGCGCCAGAGCCGGTAAGCGGCGTAGAGAAGAAAAACCGCGAAAGCCCGTTTGGCGTAGACCGCCGGGATCGCTTGAATGAAAAGGGAGCCGAGGGCGGCGCCCGCCGCCCCGGAAAGGGCGATCACCGCAAAGAGGTTCCAGTCGATCTGCTTGAGGGTAAAATTCGTGAGGCTGCCCGCCAGGGCGATCGGTAGGATGAGCGCGAGCGAAGTTCCTACCGCAGTGTGATAGGGTACGGCAAAGGAGAGGATCAGGATCGGGACGAGGATCGAGCCTCCGCCGATTCCGAAGCAGCCGCTGGCAAAACCGGCAACCAGGCCCAGCAGGGCGAGAGCGAGCAAGTGCATGGTCAAGAGATAGGAGGCTGGATCGCCCGGGTCGAGCCCGGCGAGCCGCTTTTTATCGTCGGCTCGACGGGCGTGGGAAAAACCGAGCTGGCGCATCTGGTCGCGGAGAGGTCCGCGGCGTCGATCCTCTCCATGGATTCGATGCAGGTCTACCGGGGACTCGATCGAGGGACGGCAAAACCCTCCCGGGAGGAGCGGGATCGCTTTTCCTACGGAGGGATGGACTTGGTCGATTGGCGCGAGCCCTTTTCCGTAG
>JAQUAR010000201.1 GCA_028687155.1 Methylacidiphilaceae bacterium
CGAGCGGGGCTTTCGAAAGATCGAGCTCTACTCGCCTTTCCCGTTCCACGGGCTGGCGGAGGCGGCCGGGCACGGCAAGAGCTGGGTCTCCGCCTGCGTGTTGGGAGGAGGGCTGCTCGGCTTTTGCCTCGCAACTTCCCTGCAGATTTTGACCTCGATCCCCCGCCCGGATGCTCTGCGCGGCATTCTTTCCAGCCACTTTCTGGACCTATTTTTCCCCCTGGTCGTACAAGGGAAACCCTACATCAGCGTCCCGGCTTTTTTTGCCGTGGTTTTCGAGACGACCGCCCTTTTCGCCGCCTTCGGAGCCGTGCTGGGGATTCTTCTTGCGAGCGCTCTGCCCCGCTTCCATCGGCCGATCTTCCACTGGGATCTCTTCAGCCGCCGGGGCCAGGACGACGGCTTCTTCCTCCTCGTTGAGCGGCGAGACCCGCGCTTTGCCTCCGACCTCCCTCAAGTCTTGGAAAGCATGGGCGCTTTGGAGATCAGCGCCATTCCCGAGTGAGAAGAGACGCGGGGCCGGATTCAGCGCGAAGCGCTCTCTTCGGGATGGACCGGAAGGATCGGCAACGACCGCTGACCGACCTTCTCGTTATTCACCAGGATGACGATCCAGTAGACCGCCGATTGCGGCACCAGGAAGGGCGGCATCGGAATGGGAAGATCGAGAACCGTCTGCTCCTCGAAGGGGAGTGCATCGGCCGGAAATTGGATCTGCCCCGAGGCGCTGGCCAACACATGACCGGATTGCGGCTCCTCGACCCGGGTCGCAATGTCCAGCTTCGGGACTCGTCCCCGCAGGTGGGTGAGCCAGACGGTGATAAAGAACGGCGGAGTCGGAAAAGGAAACCTGGGCAGCCTTAGCTGTCCGAAGGAGTTGATCAGAGAGAGCTTCTCGGTGCCTTTCTCCCGCACCACAAGGTCGGAGAGCAAGATCGCCGGACAGAGAACAGGCTCCTGAACCACGCCCCTCACCATAGAGAGGGCTGCTTCCAGAAGCAAGCTCCTCCCTCCCCGGCATTTGCGCCGAGCACGATTTTTCGGAAGGACCGCATCGTCGCGGCCCCTTACGGATGGGTTCCCGCGCCGGATGACGACCCTCCTTGGCTCTCCTTAGAGGCAAATTGCGCTTTCAACTCCTTTTCCAACTTCTCCCGCAGCGACTTCCGCTGCCCTTCGGTCTCCTTCCAAAGTTGGCGAGCCATCTCCTCGCGACGCTGCCAATATTGGCGCCGGAAGGTCGCGCGCTGATCTTCGGAAAGCGTAAGTCCCAATCGCTCTGCCTCATGATCGGCGGCGCGGATCCGCTCCGCCCGCATCCGTGCGATTCGCTCTAGAAATCTTCCTTTTTGCTCGAGTTTCATCTCCTGGAACCGAGGCCACTTTTCCAACTCCGCCAGCAGGCGATCATCGGGTAACTCCAGAAGTCCGACGATCTTCTGCTTCACCACCCATCTCTGATGGTCGGGTTCTTGCGTAGCGCAAGCCGCACGATCCCCCGCGCGCAAGGAAACTCCTCCGACCAGCAGACCCGCGATCAACCAGCCCGCTAAAACGAACTCTCTTCTTCCCATAGAACCGTTTCTCCTATTTCTGTTTCTCCGTTTTCCGCTTGCTCCGGCAAGAGTTCCCCTTGGAGCCAGCCGATATCCTCGACCTCTCGATGGGAGTCGATCGAAGAGAAGGCCGCACGGGCTAAGCCTTCCTCTTGCCCGCTTCTTTGTTCGGACACCCAGAAGAGATAGCTCCCTCCACCCAAGACAAGAAAGAGGAAGACGCCGAAGGCCCACTCCAACTGCGCCCATCGCCTTCGTCGACCCTTCTCGACGGCAAGGCGCGATAGCGTCCTGGCAGCCAGCGAACCACCGAGTTGAGGCGGAGGCGCCTGCTTCAGAAGCTGCCACAGCGGATCTTGCTCGTCCATGTACTAGGATCCAACCCCACCGCGGCTCCTTTGTTTCGGTTTTTCTGCTTGCGTTCTCCTCTCTCTGCCGCAGGAGACTTCGCGGGCACCTGCTTCCAGCTGCTTGGCCTTCTCTTCTGCTCGGACGGAGGAGGAGGGGCCAGAGAGAGAGCCGCCAAGGCAGGCTATCCCGGCGATCCCGCCCTTCGGGCGATGAGTTCTTGAAAACGAGCGGCGTTGCGCACTCCGTAGTCCTGATAACAGTTGTTGAAGAGGACATGGATCTGCGAAGCCCGCAGGGATCTGACCCCGGCGGCAAGCTGGCGAAGCTCCCCATCGTCGTACAAGTACCGGAACCGCTCGGCGGCGGAGGAGAGATTCCGGGCCGTCCAGGTTTGTTGGTTCCTGCCATGCAGGCGCACCACAGCTATCTCGGACTCCGGAATCGTCCAGAGGGCCGGAACGCTCGCCCGGGTCCCTTGCGGCTCGTCGACGATCACGGGGATGAACCCATGCTCTCCCTCCCACCGGAGCGTCTCCTCGGTCCGCCCGCTGGAAAACCAGGTCGCATTGCGAAACTCGACGGCGATCCGATCGCCCTGGAGCATCTCGGCGCAATGCAGCAGATGCTCGATCTTCTCCCGCCCATACGCAAACCAAGGCGGGAATTGAAAGAGAACGACGCCCAGCTTCCCGGATTCCCTCAGAGGAGAAAGGCCGTCGCGAAATCGCTTCCAGAGCTCCTGTCGAGCCTCTTCCGCCAGATCCTGATAGTAGATCTTCTCCCGACCTGCCCGACCGATCGGCGGCCTCAAATCCGGAGGAAGCGCGGCAGGAGAAGCGGGGTGCTGGGTAAAGAGGCGGAAAGCCTTGCAGTCGAATACGAATCCAGCCGAAGTCCGTTCCGCCCACCGTTCTGCGTTTTCCCGCCGAGGAAGCGCGTAGTAGGTCGCATCGATTTCGACCAGCGGAAAATGGGCCGCATAGTAGCGGAGGCGCGACTCGGCATCGCGGGCTTCCGCGGGATACCAGCCGGAACGTAGCAGGGTGGGATCCGTCCAGGAAGCCGTTCCAACCAGGACAGACGTCATCACGCTGCGCGGAGGCGCTCAGTAGCGGAGGCGCGACTCGGCATCGCGGGCTTCCGCGGGATACCAGCCGGAACGTAGCAGGGTGGGATCCGTCCAGGAAGCCGTTCCAACCAGGACAGACGTCATCACGCTGCGCGGAGGCGCTCCCCTCTTACAGGTCCATAAGATTCACGGCAACCTCCCGATACCAGGAAACGAACTTGTCGATCCCTGCCCCAAGCGGTGTGTTCGGGGTAAACCCCGCTTCCTTCTCCAGTTCGGTCGTGTCCGCTGCCGTCGCCGTCACGTCGCCCGGAGGCGTCGGGGAAAAATGAAGAATCGCCTTTTTGCCGGCCGCCTTCTCGATCGCCTCCACCAGCTCTCGAACGGAAAGCGGGGTGCGATTTCCGACGTTGAAAATCCGGTAGGGAGCCGAACTACTCGATGGGTCCGGATGAACCGGATCCCAGTGGGGGTCTGAGGCGGCCGGCCGAGAAATGAGTCGCGCCACCGCCTCGATCACGTCGTCGACGTAGGTAAAGTCCCGCCGCAGCTCCCCTTTACCATAAACCTCGATCGGCTCGCCCCGCAGAATGGCGCGTGTAAAAGAAAAGTAGGCCATGTCGGGACGCCCCCAAGGTCCGTAGACGGTAAAAAAGCGCAATCCGGTGGTCGGCAGCCCATAGAGATGGCTGTAGGCGTGAGCGAGCAGCTCCCCCGCCCGCTTGGTGGCGGCGTAGACGCTGGCCGGATGGGCCGTGTCATCCCGCACCGAAAACGGAAGCGAGGCGTTTAAGCCGTAGACCGAGCTCGAGCTCGCGTAGAGCAGGTGGGGCAGGAGGGTAGAACGGCGGGCGGCTTCGAGCAGGTGAACCGTCCCAAGGACGTTATCTTCCACGTAGGCGGCCGGCTCCCGGAGGCTATAGCGGACGCCAGCCTGGGCCGCGAAGTGGACGATCGCCTGCGGCTGCTCCTGCGCGAGAAGTTCGTCGATCCGTTTGGCACTGCGCAGATCGACTCTTTCAAACCGAAACGAAGGGGAGTCCTGAAGAAGGCGCAGTCTCGCCTCCTTGAGCCGGATGGAGTAGTAGGCATTCAGGTTGTCAATCCCGACGACCTGCTTGCCCTC
>JAQUAR010000202.1 GCA_028687155.1 Methylacidiphilaceae bacterium
CGAAACTATCCGATCTTGAGGATCGGTTCGGGATCGAGCACACCGAGGTCAATCCGGCCTTCTCGTCGCAAGAGTGCAGCGCTTGCGGCTACGTGGACCGCAGGAACCGGACCGGCCAAAGCCGATTCCAGTGCCTCTGGTGCGGAAACGAATGGCACGCCGACCTCAATGCGGCATCGAACATCGGGGCGCGCCGTGCGCGTCCCATTGGTTTGCTGTTCCAGAGCAAGGCGGCGGTCCTTGCCGAACTCGTGCGCGAGTTCGGGGAGCGACGGATGCGGGCCTATGGCCCGTGTCGAACCGGGAGCAGGGGTGCCCCCGCCGACCCACGCCAGACCAATCCCTACTTCAGTGGGGTGCCGCCGGGCGTGGTGAGGTCATCCGGATGCTGCGAGGCATCCATGAAATCAGGAATGGCACCAGCCCTAGTGGCCGCGTGAACCAAATTGATAGTACCCTCTGGAAACACGGAGCGCAGGATGAGCCGCGAGAAGAATGGGATTAGCCAAAAGGAAGTCCACTGCCCCCATTGCGGCCATGCCCAGTGGGAGTCGCGCACAGCGCTCTCCACGTTTTGCCGGCAATGCCAGCAATACTTTTCGCTCGTCCCGAAGCGGAAAAGCGCACTGCTCTCCAAGTCCCGGCCGGCGCGGGATCGGTTCGTCCGCTGCCCCTTTTGCGGAGCGGGCCAATACGTCTATTCGGCGGCGCTCTCGTCCGGATGTATTGCCTGCGGAAGGGGCCTCAACCTGGTGAGCTATCAGGTGCGGGGCAGGGCTGGGGAGCGGTTAAAAACGCTGGGGGACGTCGAATTTCATCCCCGCTGCGAGTACCACGGTCCACGGGTAGAGGCGCGCCAAGTGCGGATTAGCGGTCGGGTCGATGCGGAGGTGCGCGGAAGCGAAACAGTGCAGTTCCGGAAGGAGGGAGATGTCAAGGGAGGGGTGGTTGCGCCGGATGTGGAAGTCTGCTCCCAGGCCACCGCTTCCTCGGCAGCCATTGTGACTTGCGCCTTGCGGGTTGCGGGCCACCTTGAAAGCGACCGGATCGTGGCGCTGCATGGCCTGGAGGTGGTGGACGGGGGGAGTCTCCGTGCGGGGCGCATTCTCACGGGGTCCATCCGGATGATGGGCCGTGCTTCCCTACTCGGGAAGGTTGAAATCCGTCCTCTTCCTCAGCCGCCGGTGGTCTCGCTACCCGCCTTGGAAGAAGTCGCCAGACGGATTGTTCCAGAGGAGCCGCTTTTCGGCTGGTGACTGTTTCTCGAGGTTGCCGGCGAAAGCGCGATCTCGTATGGTGGTGAGCCTCTTATGCTGCAGCCTTGGTACTGTTTCCTCTGGACCTCGACGATCTGGCTCTGGTCTTTTCTGATCGGTACGCCCATGGCGCAAGCCGGCTCTCTGCTCGAGCAGCCGCCTCCCAGGATTCCCGGGGCGCAGCTACCGGAATCGGGCGCGGAAGACGGAGATCGGCCCGGCCGGGACATCGGCGCACGAATCTATCAGGAGGCGATCTATAGTGCGGGCATGGATACGGGGAGCCTGCCCGGAGGGGGAACCTTCTCGGCCGTTTCGGCCGTCTGCTTCGTGCTCAACCGGGTACTCGGCTCGCCGCCGGTCAGCCCCTACTTTTCCGAGCTGGAGCGTTGGCTGGAAGCCAATGGCCGGAGGATTGCGGAGCAGGGGCAACTGCGTCCGGGCGACCTCATCCTCTCGCCTCATTCTCTTACCGTAGCGGGACAGGTGGGGATCATCGGAAGAAAAATCAGCAACCATCCCGACTTCGAAATCTATTCCAACTCGGCTCGGAATCATCTCTTCGTCCCGAACTGGTCTCTCCGGAAGTGGAAGGAGTACTTCGAGTCCCAGTTGGGGCTCGAAATGGTCTTTTTTCGCGTGATTCGCAGCCCGGAGAAGGAGAAGGAACAAGGAGAAGCCCGTGAGAGTCTTGATTGCCGCCACCCTCCTCTTTTCGGTTGTCTGCCGACAAGCCCTAGCCGGTGAGTCCCCGGAACTTCTGCCCAACACCACGCCCCGGCTGGCGCGGTATTGGGAGCAGCTGCCCCTAAAGGCGCAGCAAGAGATCGCGCGGCGGTTCCGCCCGGAACTCTCCTACGATCTCATTGGAAGCGGAACCGTTCCGGATTCCGCGGGGAAGACGATCGTGGAAATCGAGCTTTCCACCGAGGCCGGCCGAGGCGTCATGGTCTTTGAAACGACGCCGACCGACGCCCGGTTTCTCTTTCTGGATGATCTCCCCTATCGCATCCCCGATCGTTTCCGGCTTTCCGATGGGGAAAAACGGACGATCGCTCTTGTTTTCGCGCGGTACGAAAAGAGCGAGTTCAAGGACAGGGACTGGGCGCGCATGTGGTTTTCCCGGCCTTCGCTGATGACCACTTGGCAGCTGCAGGCTTACCGGGAACTGGGCATGCTCCCGCGGGAATTCGGCCGCCTTGGCTACGGACCTTGAAGAGCGGAGAGAAAGACGACGCCGGCTTGCTGCGGAAGTACTGGCTGGCCGAGAAGAGAAGCGCTGAAGCCTACCGGGATCTTGCCCAAGGAGAGGCAGATCCGCGGCGGAGGGATGTCTTTCTCCGCCTCGCCGAGGCGGAGGAGAGGCATGCCGTTCGGTGGGAGGCGGAGCTGCGCGCGCGGCAAATCCCTCTTCCCCACTTTTCGGGAGGCTGGCGGCAGCGTCTGCGTTGCTGGTGGCGGCGGGCGATCGGTCCTTCCCTGGTCATCCGGAAGTTGGAGAGAGCGGAGGATCAACAGGAGGAAGAATATCGGAAACAGCGGGAAGCGGGCCGGCTTTCCGCCGATCTGAGTGCCGCCTACAGCGAGATGGCAGCCGAAGAACGTTCTCACGCCCAGATCTTGCAGGCTCTCGGCACGGCAAGCCCGTTGAAGAGCGTCGGCGAAAGGATTCTCGCCCGGGAGCGTTGGCACAAGAGGGGTGGCGGATGGGTTGCCGACGCGATCTACGGTGTGAACGACGGCTTGGGTGCGGTCTTCGGGATCGTCTCCGGGGTGGCGAGCGCCACGGAAAATCAGACGCACTATGTGCTCCTTTCGGGGCTGGCGGGAATGCTTGCCTCAGCCCTCTCCATGGGCGCGGGGGCTTACCTGGCCGCAAAGAGCGAACGGGAGGTCTACGAGGCGGAGATGGCGCGTGAGGCCGAAGAAATCTCTCGGCATCCCGAGGAGGAAAAGGAAGAGATGGCGCTCTTTTACGAGCTTCAGGGATTCAATCGCGACGAGGCGCAAGCCATGTCGGAAAAGCTCTTTGCCCGTCCCGATCAGTTTCTGGCGGCAATGTCTCGATCCGAGCTGGGGCTTTCCCAAGAGTCGTTTCCCAGCCCGACGACCGCCTGCCTTTCCGCATCGGTCTCCACGGGGATCGGAGCTCTGGTTCCGCTGGTGCCTTTCTTCTTTTGCGGCGGCTTGCTGGCGATCTCGATCTCGTTTGCGATCAGTATCGTTGCGCACTTTCTTGTCGGCGCGGCCAAGTCTTGGATCACGACCCGTTCGTGGTGGTCCTCCGGGCTCGAGATGACCGCAGTTGGTGTTCTGGAAGCCGCCGCAACCTATACCCTCGGCTTCCTCTTTCGCATCCATGCCTAGCCTAGGGAAAGCGCGTTTTCGAAGCGATTGGCGGACATTGAGCAGCGGCGCTGGGAAAAAGCTTGCGGAGGCGTTGCCCCTCGGGGACAACTGCGCGTTGAGAAAAAGGCCGGTCGGAACAGAGAAGCGCAGCGCGGAAAAGGAGACAACGAGATGCGTTTGCTAGGCAATATCCTCTGGTTCGTTTTCGGAGGTCTCGTCATGGGTCTTGGCTGGTGGTTCGCGGCACTGCTCGACGCCATTACCCTCATTGGCATTCCGTGGGCCATTGCCGCTTTCCGGATCGGCGCCTTCTCTTTCTGGCCGTTCGGCCGCGAGGTCGTGGAGAAGCCGTCCGGCGCGGTTGGCAAGACACTCAGCCTCCTCGGCAACGTGATCTGGATCCTTTTGTGCGGCTGGTGGCTTGCCTTGGGACATTTGGTGAGCGCAGCGCTCTGCGCTCTCACCATCATCGGCATCCCATTCGCGCTCCAG
>JAQUAR010000002.1 GCA_028687155.1 Methylacidiphilaceae bacterium
GACGTTGTCAGGCTCATGATTCTGCTTTTCGCCGCGGTTTGGCATCTCCTCCCCTGGGCGGGGAGTGCCGGCTGGGAAATCGCCTACCCAGCCGGCCAATCCCTCTTATGACCTTAGGTGCAAAGAACCGCTTCTCCCGCGGTCTTGCCCACCAGCGATTCGTCTTCCCGCTTCATGATGCCGAACTGCATGAGCAGGTCTTCGAGCTCATCCATGGTAATGGGCGTCGGAATCACTCCATTCCCCTTGTTCGCATGGATCTTCTTCGCCAGCATCCGATACTCCTCGGCCTGCTTCGACTCAGGCGCGTATTCGATCACCGTCATCCGGCGGAGCTCGGCATGCTGCACCACGTTATCCCGAGGCACGAAGTGAATGAGGGTCGTGCCGAGCTTGGCGGCCAGAGCTTCCGCCAACTCGAGCTCGAGATCGGTCTGCCGCTCGTTGCAGATCAGTCCCCCGAGCCGCACCCCGCCGGAATTCGCGTACTTGAGAATTCCCTTGGAGATGTTGTTGGCGGCGTACATCGCCATCATCTCGCCCGACATGACGATGTAGATCTCCTGCGCCTTGTTCTCGCGGATCGGCATCGCGAATCCACCGCAGACCACGTCGCCGAGGACGTCGTAGGAGACATAGTCGATTCCCTCGTAGGCCCCGTTTTCCTCCAGGAAGTTGATCGAGGTGATCACCCCCCGTCCGGCGCATCCGACTCCCGGCTCGGGCCCGCCCGACTCGACGCAGCGGATGTTCTTATAGCCGACCTTCATCACATCCTCGATCTCGAGGTCCTCTACGCTTCCGGCCTCCGCGGCCAGATGGAGAATCGTGTCCTGATTCTTTGAGTGGAGGATCAGCCGGGTGGAGTCGGCTTTCGGATCGCAACCGACGATCAGGATCTTCTGTCCCAGGTCCGCCAAAGCGGCAAGAGTGTTTTGGGAAGTGGTCGACTTCCCGATCCCTCCCTTTCCATAGAAGGCAATTTGTCGCAGTTCGCTCATTGTGGATCTCCCTTGTTTTCTTTGTCTTTTTTCCCCGAGGGCGATCGTTTCCTGCTCTCACCCTTCGGCGCTCGATTCCTTTGCGAGCAGCTGGCGTGCCAATCTGTTTGCGACCTGTCGATCCTCTCCCGACCGGTCGGCGATGCTCCTCTGGTTTCCCCCTTGCCGTCCTCTGGAAAACGCCGATCTCGAGTGAGGCGGAGGTCTGCGATCGGGGAAGAGGAGCGGACTCCACCTCGTCTGCCTGACTCCGGACGGAGAGGTGCTAAAGGCAACAAACGGAGAGGAAATGTCGGGAAACGAACAGCTCTTCAGCCAATGGCCGTTCCGATGCGCGCGGGTCCGTCCGTGGCATGTTTCCTGCTCGTCACAGGAAAGATGACGCATCCCCCAAAAGTGCGAATAGCTCCGAGGCTGGTCGACACCACCCTCCGGGATGGAGAGCAGGCTCCCGGAGTCGCGTTCTCGCGGGAGGAAAAGCTCCGCCTGGTCCAAGCCCTCATTGCCGCGGGAGTACCCGAGATCGAAGCGGGCATTCCCGTCATGGGCAAGGAGGAGCGACAGACCCTCCGGGCGATGGCGGCATATGCTAATTCCCGCTGCCGGCTCATCTCCTGGGGAAGAATGCACCCGGCCGATTTGGCAGCGATCCAGGACCTGCCCATCCGTTTTGCCAACCTTTCGGTCCCGGTCTCCGATCTCCAGATCGAGAAAAAGCTGCAAAGATCCCGTAGCTGGGTTCTGGAAACGGTCCGCCGGTTCGTCCGGGAAGCCATTGATCTTGGCCTAGAGGTGGCGGTCGGGGGAGAAGACTCCTCTCGCGCCGACCTGGACTTCGTCCTCCGGGTCGCGGAGACCGCCCAAGCCGCCGGCGCCTCTCGCTATCGGTTCGCCGACACCCTTGGCATCCTCGATCCCTTCTCGACCTTCCGGTCGATCCGCAAGCTTCGTCGCGCGGTGGATATTGAAATCGAGATCCATGCGCATGACGACCTGGGAATGGCGACTGCGAACTCCCTGGCGGCCTACCGGGCGGGGGCGACACACATCAGCGTCACCGTAAACGGGCTAGGCGAGCGGGCGGGCAATGCGCCACTCGAGGAAGTGGTGGCGGCCCTCCGTTACGGTAGCCAAATCGACTGCGGCGTACCGAGTGCTTCCCTTCCCTCCCTTTCCACGCTCGTAGCGCAGATTTCGGGACGTCCGATTCCCCAGGCGAAAAGCATCGTCGGCAGCACGGTCTTCACCCACGAATCGGGAATCCACGTGGACGGCCTCCTCAAGGATCCCTGGAATTACCAAGCTTTCGATCCCAGGGAGCTGGGCCGCTCCCACGAGCTCGTTTTGGGCAAGCATTCCGGCCCCCGGGCGATCCAGTGGGGCTATCAGCGGCTGGGGATCGACCTCTCGCTTTCCGAAGCCGAAGCCCTGCGCCAACCCATTGCCGATTTTGTCACCGAATGGAAGCGTTCCCCCCAGCGCTCGGAACTCCTCCACCTCCTCTCGGCTGCAACCGCCCGCACCGCCTGCTCCACAAGCGTTGGAGAAAGCTCGCGGGATGCAGCCTAGGAGGCCATCCGGCCCACGTCTAGCTTCATGTCCAGCTTCAGCTGGGCTAACGCAAGCTGGAGCTCCTGCCGGATCATCCGCAACGCCTCTTGCGAGAGACGCTTTTTCTCATCGATCGCCGAACTGAGCTCTTCCCGGTAGGCGGAGAGGGATGCGGCTACCTGACGCAAACACTCATGCCAAGCGGCCGCGATGCGGCACATGGATTCCTGAGCCGAGATCCGGGAAAGATGGGAATCGATTTTGCTCTGGGCCGCCACCAGTTCCGCTAAGAGAATCCGCTCCGCGGGAACCCGCCGCAGGTTGCTGACGAGCCCGATCCGATGCAGAAGCCAGATCGTCCATTTCGTCGGATCCCACTGCCACGGTTTTACCCCGTTGCGATAATCGTGCTGAAACTCATGATGAAAGTTATGGTAACCCTCTCCGAAGGTAAACAGCGCCATGATCCAACTGTCCCGAGCAGTGCATCGAAACGAATAGGGCTGATCACCCACCATGTGGCAGAACGAATTGATGAAAAAAGTCATCTGCTGCACGGCCACCACTCGGGTGACGCCCCCGACCAGGAATCCGCCCAAGGCCCCAATCCAACCTCCATGAAGAGCTCCCAAGGCCGTCGGCAGGCCGAAGCCCACCAGAAATGCCAGGGGGACCATATATTTGTTCTGCCATCGACAGAGAGGATCGGATAGCAGATCCTTTACATTGTCCAGGGAGCGGACGGGTTGGAGCTTCACGAGGAGCCATCCGATATGCGCGTGGAAAAACCCCTTGCGAATATCATAGGGATCCTCGTCGTGATCGACATGCTTGTGGTGATACCGATGATCAGACACCCAGCTGATCGCCGATCCCTCAAAGGAGGCGGCCCCAAAGAGCAGCACGAAGAGGCGCACCGGCCATTTTGCTTGAAAGGCTCGATGGGAATAGAGGCGATGATAGCCAAGGGTGACGCTCAATCCGGTCGCCAGGAATAAGCCGAAAAAAACCGTCCACTGGTACCAGTCGATGCCGTAGAAAAAGGCGTAAGCCGGCATCGCGGTTAACGCGAGAATAAGGGTGGAAATCAAAAAAATGCTCGTCGGCCAATTCATACGTTTAATCCGCAGTTATCATGACGGCGCACCCAGGCAAGGAGACGGAATCCGGTAAAAGGAGTGAAAGAACCTCCTGCCGTTGCCATAAGTGCGTTAACCAAGTTGTAGTTCCGCTTCGAAGAAAAACAGCTTTTCTTAAAAAAAGGATAGCCCAGAAGCTTTCGGGTTTACAGCCCTTTTTTCCGGTCAAAGCCGATTGGTTTTCCTTTCGTCTTGCGCCGGCTGCTGGTTCTCCCTTTCCCTCCTCCACCCGAGCCGTGCACTCCGCTACGTTTTTGGAGAACATCCGAATTGAACCCGACCGCTTTCGATCAAGAGACGCGCAACCGCAAATAGTCGAGAAGCTCCGCGATCCGGACGCGCTCCTGGCGCATGCTGTCGCGCTCGCGGATGGTCCCCGTCTCCTTTTCCCCGGAGAGCGCCCCGCTCCTCACCCCTTCCAGGGTTTCGAAGTCGAGCCTCTTCCCGCCTCTAAGCGTCAAACACCGGATAGCTCTCCCAGAAGTTCGACGATCCGCTGAGCTTTTGCCAAGTTTTGCGGAACTTTACTTTCCCAGTCTGGGATGTCCCCCTTGTAATCCGCATGGCAACGGTCGGCATGGAGTTGCGTCAAAAGTTGTCCAATCGATTGTTCGACTGGATTGGATGATTGTTTGAAGAGATTGCGCACCCGCTTATGCCCTGCGTTCTCTCCTCGGGCACGGGATCCCAAATGGGTTCTGGCGGGACAGAAGACCGCGAAGTACGCCCGGTTCATTGCGGTGCGTAGGCATGCTTCACGGGGAACGGAGGGAAAGGAACCCTCTTGGAGGTTCCTGGCCAGCGACAAAAAGCTGGTCCAGTCAAACTTCGGAGAACCCGACATGAACATCCAGCTTGCCTTCGCGAAAGGCCTGCTGTCGAAACCACCACTCCCGACAGAACGTTTCGAACTTCCGCAGGCCTTCTGAGATCGGGAGCTGCACCGTCGCGAAAAGCACAAGCATTCGGTCGTCTGGCTCCTCCGGATTTTCCACGACTTCTAATACGGGAGACGCGATCAACCGGTTCTTAAAATGGGCATCAAGCTTCTCTCTCATGCTGACGATCACTGACTGCAAATCCGGATTTTGCCGCAGGAAGAGCAGGACCACTTCTCTTGCCTCCGCGTCGGAAGGAAGGAAAGGCACAGCTACGCCGGGAGAAAGCTGAACCGCATCCAATGAGGGAACGGAAAGAAGCCATTCGCCAGCAATAGGCGCTCGTATGACAAATTCTGACCACCATCCGACCTGTGCAGAAGGAGACGAAGTTACCAGTGGCCCGCCCTGTGGTTGGCCAGCACTGATCCATGCGGTTGTTGCCCCAAAATATGCCCGCTCTTCGACTTTTCCCTCTGTAGGCCGACAAAGTCCCCAGGCTTCCGCCTCAAAAGAGACGCTTCGGACGGGCATTTCCGCAGCAATCATGGTTGATCCTTCCGCTCGGTGCTGGACGCGTGTTCCATGAACACAAACGGAGCAGATTGAACGCCATAGAGAGGCTTGCCCGCAGGATCCTTCTTTTCTCGCGAACGGAGGATTCGGATGATCTCCGCCTTGACCCGAATGACCGTTCCGTCCTCGAGTTCCGCTACCGTCCATCCCTCGCTGCGCATTTTGAAGGGAACTTCCTCGGCGTCCTTCAAGAGTCCATTGGGTGGAAAAGGCGTCGCCACGATCTCTCTATCCCTCTGTTTTGAGCGCAAGCCAAATTCTTTTTACAGGCAGGCTGGTTCCCCGAGCGCCGGGTTCAAGAAACTCGTGGCCTCAGGAACTCAAGAAGCTCCGCGATGCGGACGCGCTCCTGGCGCATGCTGTCGCGCTCGCGGATGGTCACCGTCTCCTTTTCCCCGGAGAGCGCCCCGCTCCTCACCCCTTCCAGGGTTTCGAAGTCGATCGTCACGCCAAACGGTGTGCCCGCCTCGTCCATACGGCGATAGCGGCGGCCGATGGCACCGCTCTCATCGTAGAAAATCCGCAACTGCATCCGCAAGAGGTCCGCGACCTCCCGGGCCTTTCGGACGAGCTCCTCGTTGTTCTTGAGGAGCGGGAAGACGCCGGCTTTGATCGGCGCCACGCGAGGAGAAAAATGGAGGACGACCCGTTTTTCCACCTTCCCTCCTTCGGCAACCACATCCTCCTCGTCATAAGCCTCACAGAGGATCGCCAGGAACGTTCGATCGACCCCTCCGCTCGGCTCGATCACATGCGGGACGAATTTCTGTCCGGTCTCCTCGTCGAAATATTCGAGAGGCTTGCCGCTGGCGACTCCATGTTGTCGCAAGTCGAAATCGGTCCGGTACGCGACCCCCTCGAGCTCCTGGCGCCCAAAGGGAAACGTGTACTCCAGATCATAGGTCTTTTCCGAGTAGAAGGCTCTCTCGCCCTCAGGCACGTCCCGCACATGAATATGCTGCCGCGGGAGCCCGATCGACTCGTACCAGGCGAGTCGGGCTTCCTTCCACTTCTCCAGCTCTTCGAGCCCGGTTCCGGGACGAACGAAATACTCCACCTCCATCTGCTCAAACTCCCGCGAGCGGAAGAGAAAATTTCGCGGATTCACCTCATTGCGAAACGATTTTCCAATCTGAGCGATGCCAAACGGGATCTTCTTGCGCGACGTCTCGAGGACGTTACGGAACTGAACGAACATCGCTTGTGCCGTTTCCGGACGGAGGTAGGTCAGCGCACTCTCCTCTTCCAAGGGACCGACGTAGGTCCGGAAAAGGAGGTTGAATCTCCTCGGCTCCGTCATCTCCCCGCCGCATTCTCCTGGATGCTTGGACGGTTTTTGGGGACAGCGGGCATCGGCCATCTGATCGACACGAAAGCGCGCCTTGCACCTCTTGCAGTCGACCAGCCAATCGACGAACTGCTCCTCATGCGTGCTCGCTTTCCAGACTGCCCGGTTCATGAGAATCGAACCATCGAGACCCACGATATCGTCGCGCAGCTGGGTCATCGAACGCCACCAGAGCTCCTTGATATTCCTCTTGAGTTCCACCCCCAGAGGTCCGAAGTCCCAGAGGCCGTTCAGCCCTCCGTAAATTTCGGAGGAGGGATAGACGAAACCGCGACGCTTACACAGAGCAACAAGCTTTTCCATTAAGGGTTCTTCTGTCATAAGAAAAAAGGACCGCCGCGCGAGCCGCCCGTCGCGCAAACGCGAGAGCAGTTACACGAGAGCAGTTACCAGTCCATGTCACGAAGGCTAAAGACCCGGAAGGAGCGTCCCTTCTCTCGACAATCGGTCCTGCGGCTCCTTTCCGGTTTTGCCGCCCGAATCGCCAGCCACTTTATTCTCGCCGCAGTTGGGCTGCTTTCGGCGCTTCTCATCGCCGCCTTTCTCCTATTACGGTTCCATGGAGTTCCCACGCAAATCAAAAACGTCCTTCTGGCTGAACTGGAGTCGCGCGACATCACGATCTCCGTCGGCCACCTCTCTCTCGATCCGTTGGGCCACCTCATCGCCAGCCGGGTTGCCATCTTCCGCAACCGGGATCGGCAGGACGTCTGGCTGCAGATTGATCGCGTACGCCTCTCCGTCGCCTGGCTTGCCTGGTGGAAAGGCAAGCCTTGGATCAAGAATGCCTCCGTTCATAACGCCACGATCTACCTCCCGATCACCCCGCGGAGCGAAGTCGAGCTTTCCCAGGTTTCCGCCCGGGTCAACTTTGTCCCGGGCGCCCTTGAGGTCCTGCATGCCAGCGCCCGCTTCCTCAATCTCGAGCTTCTGCTCAAGGGGCGCATCCTGCTCAATGGCTACCCCTCCTTCCCCGCCCCCTCTCCCCAAGAGCAGGAGGCGACAGACCTCCTCTGGCATCGCATCCTGGCCACGGTGGATGAGATCGAGACCGAGCGGCCGATTCCCGTTGAGGTCGACCTCTCCCTTGCCACCAAGGACCCTGCGGAAGCCAGCATCCACTGCAAGATTCTCTCATCTCCGCTTTCCTGGCGGGAAATTCCACTGGGGCGCCTGTCGGGAGATCTGCGGCTGGCCGGACACGTCCTCCACCTGGAAGAACTTCACTTGGGATTTCCCAGGGGCGAGATCTCGCTCTGGGGAGAGGCCGACCTGCCGAAAGAGACCGGTTTCGTCGAATTTTTAAGCAACGCCGACCCCACCGTACTCCGCCCTTCCCTTCCGGAGAAGGTCGCCGCCATTGTCCAAGAACTCCATTTTCTCGATCTTCCCAGCCTGAGCGGGCGGCTGACCGCCAAATGGGGATCCACTGGGCGCTCCCTCCGTCTCTCCGCCGACCTCCATTGGCATCACTTCCGCTATCGCGGCCACCCGTTCGACGAGCTTGCGATTCCTGTCGCCTTCGACGGCACGCGCCTCTTCATCCCGGAGGCGAAGCTCCGCTCCCCCACGGGAAAGGTTGATGCGGAATTTCTCTACGAGATTTCCCCGCCCAAACTCCGCCTCAAGGCCGAGTCCACCATCGATCCGACTCTCTTCCTCGGAGTGGCCGGCCCCGCCGCCGACCGCTTCCTCGAGTCGCTTTCCTTCCCCAAGCAGCCCCCCTGGGCGCGAGGAGAGATTACGGGCGGAAGCTTGTCTTCTCCGCAGAGCTGGACGGTGCAAGGCAGCTTTTTGGCGAAGAACTGCTCCTACAGAGGGGTGGCGGCGCGCTCGGTGCAATCCGACATCCGATTTCAAGACCTCACCCTCCATTTCTCTCATTTCACGGCCACCCGACCCGAGGGAACGGTCTCGGGGAACTTCGAGAACGACTTCGGCCACAAGGTCGTGACCGTTCACGATCTATCCTCTGCGGTTGACGTGATCTCCTGTGCACCGGCTCTGGGAGACAAGTTTCCGGCCTATGTGCAACCCTACCGTTTCGAGAGACCCCCCCGACTCGAGGTGAGCGGGCGGGTCGACCTTAACGAAGGCAGCAAGAATCCGGTCAGCGACCTTCGGGTCGAGGTCCAGTCCGATTCCGTGCTCAACTACGTTCTCTTTGGGCGGAATTTCCCCGTCGTTTCTCCGAAGGGTCGCATCCTTCTCCGCCGCAATGAACTCACCGTGCAGATCGACCAATCCTCCCTTTTTGAAGGACCTCTTCATGGAATCTTCCAGGTGACGCTTCGACCGCCGCCCGCAGGCTCCCCCTTTCACTGCGTGTTTGACCTCGACCAGGGCAATTTTCATAAGCTCATGTCAGGCCTCTACCATATCGAGAGCTGCTCCGGCCCCCTGCAATTCCACCTCAACTTGTCCGGCTTTGTCGGCAATCTCCCCTCGCTGACCGGTGATGGCGATTTTGACGTCCAGAACGGCTACATCCTCTCGATCCCATTCCTCGGCGGCCTCTCCACCAGTATGAGCGCGATCATTCCGGATTTCGCCATGGCCAAAGCCGATCAGGCGCACTCCCATTTTGTTGTGGGAAACGGCGAAGTCTCCACGAAGCAGTTCACCATCGCCAGCGTCGCCTTCACGCTCATTGGGAAAGGGAGCTATAATTTCCTGCATGACAACCTGGAAGCCGATGCGCGGGTCAACATGCGCGGCCCCGTAGGGGCTGTTTTGTTCCCGATCAGCAAGCTTTTCGAATATCATGGCTCGGGCAAGCTTGCCGCGCCCGATTGGAAGCCGCGTAATTTTTAACCGACTCGGGAGCTTGTCCACGCTGGCCAAAGCAGCCAGCAGGAGATATAGGAAAAAGATGTCCGATCTTTCGAAAACTTACGAGCCGAAATCAGTCGCCGAACTGCTCTACGCTCGCTGGCTGGGCGACGAAAACTATCGCGCGAACCCGGCCTCGTCCAAGCCCGCGTTTTCGATCGTCATGCCGCCTCCCAACATCACGGGCGTGCTGACTCTCGGTCATGTCTTGAACAACGCAATTCAGGACGTCCTCGCCCGCAAGGCTCGCCTGGAAGGGTATGAGGTGCTCTGGCTCCCAGGGACAGATCATGCCGGCTTAGCAACGGAAATGGTCGTGGAGCGCTCGCTCCGAAAGCAGAGGGGAATCGGCCGCAGAGAGTTGGGTCGAGAGAAATTCCTCACGCTTGTGCGGGAGTGGAGGGAAACCCATGGCCGGATCATTGTCGAGCAGCTCAAGAAGCTCGGGAGCTCGGCCGACTGGTCTCGGGAACGCTTCACGATGGATGCGGACTACTCGCAGGCGGTCCAAAGAATCTTCGTTGCACTCTACCGCGAGGGGCTCATCTACCGGGGCAGGCGCATGGTCAACTGGTGTCCCGCCTCCTTGACGGCCCTCTCCGACGAGGAAGTCCTGCCGCGGGAAGAGCAGTCGAGTCTCTACTTCGTCCGCTATCCGATCGAGGGAGAGCCAGGCTCCTTTCTGACTGTCGCCACCACGCGCCCGGAAACCATTCCCGGAGACACGGGCCTTGCGGTGCATCCCGAAGACGACCGGTATCGAAAATGGATCGGCCGGCGGGCCATCCGGCCATTCCCCCGTGGCTCGATTCCGATTCTGGCAGATCCGGCGGTTGATCCCGCCTTCGGCACCGGCGCCCTCAAGATCACTCCGGCTCACGACAAGCTCGACTTCGAAATCGGGCAGCGGCACGACTTGCCCATCGTCGACATCCTGCACCCGGACGGCCGGATCCACTGCCCCGCCGCTCCCGAGCTCGACGGCCTCGACCGCTTCGAGGCACGAAACAAGGCGGCTTCCCTCCTGGAGGAAGAAGGGCTGCTCGCCAAAGTCGAGCCCTATCTTCATACGGTGGGGGTGAGCGAACGTGCAAACGTGCCGATCGAGCCGCGCCTTTCCGAGCAATGGTTTCTCCGTTATCCCAAAGTCGAGGAGGCTCTCCGCGTCGTTCGGGAACACCGAGTCCGATTCTTCCCCGAACATTGGGAAAAAGTGTACGAACATTGGATCGAGAACATTCAGGACTGGTGCATCTCCCGCCAGATCTGGTGGGGGCACCGCATCCCTGTCTGGTGGAAAGAAGGCTCGCATCGCTGCCAGATGGAATCGCCCGGTCCCGATTGGGTCCAGGATCCCGACACGCTCGACACCTGGTTTTCCTCCTGGCTCTGGGCGTTCGAGACGATGGACCCGGCCACCCGGCGCAAGTTCTATCCCACATCGGTTCTCGTGACCGGCCCCGACATCATCTTTCTCTGGGTTGCCCGCATGATCATCGCGGGACTCGAGTTCCAGCCGGGCCGCGGCCCGGCCCCAGAGGAGAACATCCCCTTTCGCGCCGTCTACTTCACCGGGCTGATCCGTGACCGATTGGGCCGGAAGATGTCGAAATCCCTCGGCAATTCCCCCGACCCCCTGGCACTGATCGAGAAATATGGAGCCGACGGACTCCGTTTCGGGCTTTTGCGAATCGCCCCTCAGGGCCAGGACATTCGCTTCGACGAGAAGCAGATCGAAGAGGGCCGGAACTTCTGCAACAAGCTCTGGAATGCCTGCCGCTTCCGGATCCGCTTCGGTCGGCTTTCTGCGGAAGCACGTCCTTGGGAGCATCGTCTCTCTCCCTTCGCGGTGGAAATGCTTTCCAGTTTGAGCCAGACCGGCAGCCGGCTCGAGACGGCCTTTGCGGCGTATGAATTCAGCGAGGCCGCCGGACTGCTTTACAGTTTTGTCTGGAACGACTTTTGCGCCTGCTTCCTCGAGGCCGCCAAGGTCGATCTTTCCCAAGAAGAGAGCCCAACCGCCATGGGGACTCTCTCCTCCTTCGATTACGCCCTCTCCTGGATCCTGCGGCTGCTCCACCCATTTTGCCCCTTCGTGACCGAGGAGCTCTGGAATCGACTCGAGCTCGGCCCTTCGACCATCCAGTTTGCAGGCTGGCTCACCGCTGCGGAAGCGCAGAAGCTCGACGAGCGGCTAGGGGATCGGAAGGAGGCCGCTGCCCAAGCGCGGGCTATCTACCAGGCGGCCGAACGAGGCCGTCATCTCCGTTCCACCTATGGCATCCCGTCCAATCGGAAGGCGCCTTTTCTCCTCCGGGCCGAGCAATCCCTGGCGAAGGCCGAGAGGAACGTGCTTTCCGCGCTAGCGAATGCCGCCGAAATCACCGACGTCGATGGTCCGCCTCCCAAGGCTCCCATGGTCCTGACCGTCCTGGGAGAGCTCTACTTGCCTTTGGAGGGACTTCTCGATCTCGAGGTCGAGAGGAAGCGGCTGACGAGCGAGAAGGAGAAGATCTCCCGCAACTGGAGGGCGATCCAAGACCGGTTGGAGAATCCCGAGGTCTCCGCTCGGGTTCCCACGGAAAAGCTCGAAGCTTGGAGAGAGCAGGCGGCGCAACTCGAAACGGCGATCCGGCGCCTGGAAGCTCAGTTGAGCGAACTCTCGGAATAGGCGGCTCGCCCGCTGCTATCCGGTTTACGAGACTGCGGAAGAGGCCGCTGGGGTTTCCGCTGACTTGACCGCCTCGCCGTTAGCGACACCGAAAACCTTCGCACGAGCAGCCGCCTCGATGCGGGCCGCGAGCTCCCGATTGGTCTTGATTGCTTGGACGGCCGCTTCCCTTCCCTGACCGATCTGCGTCCCCTCGAAGTAGATCCAGGCGCCACGCTTGTCCAAGATCCTCTGGTCGATGCCGACGTCGATGAGCGATCCTTCTCGGGAGATTCCCTCGTTATACAGGATGTCGAACTCGCATTCGGTAAAGGGGGGAGCAATCTTGTTCTTCACTACCTTCATCTTCGTGCGGTTTCCGTAGACCGTTCCGTCGCCGCTCTTCAGCTGTCCGATCCGACGCACGTCGACACGAAGCGACGCGTAGAATTTGAGAGCCCTTCCGCCCGGAGTGGTCTCGGGATTCCCGAACATGACCCCGATCTTCTCGCGGAGCTGATTGGTGAAGATACAGATCGTCTTTGCCTTGCTGAGGAGAGCGGTCAGCTTCCGCAAGGCGCTGCTCATCAATCGCGCTTGAGCACCGACCGTTACGTCTCCGATCTGCCCCTCCAGCTCGGCGCGCGTAGCGAGGGCGGCCACCGAGTCGACTACGATGACATCCACGGCATTGGAGCGGATCAAGGTCTCCGCGATGGTGAGTGCTTCTTCTCCGCAGTCCGGCTGAGAGATCAACAGTTCGGACATGTTGACGCCCAGGCGCTGCGCATACTGGGGATCGAGCGCATGCTCCACGTCGATGATCACCCCGACTCCGCCCAGCTTCTGCGCCTGAGCTATGATGGTGAGAGCGAGAGTCGTCTTTCCCGACGACTCCGGACCGAAAATTTCGACGATGCGGCCTCGCGGGAAGCCCCCTGCCCCGAGCGCCCGATCGATCACCAGGCATCCGGTAGGAATGACTTCGATCTGCAGACGGGCACGATCGTCGCCCAGACGCAGGATGGCTCCCTCGCCATATTCCTTCGAGATCGTCTGGAGCGCCAGATCGAGATTCTTATCCAGCCGCCGCGCCTTCGCATCCATCTTTTCGGATTCCACAAAACACCTTCTTCCCGCAGTCAGTCCCTTGCCAAGAGGGAATGTTCCGCACAAACCTCTAGGAAAATCTAAAAGCCTCGATCTGCCTCGAGGAAGCCCTCCAGATGGCGTAGCCGGGTTGGATGGCGCATCTTCCGAAGCGCCTTTGCCTCGATCTGACGGATCCGCTCCCGCGTGACGCGAAACTGACGGCCGACCTCCTCGAGCGTCCGAGGATATCCGTCGAGCAGCCCGAATCGCTGCTCGATCACCGTTCGCTCCCGCTCGGTCAGCGTATGAAGGACATCTCGGATCTTTTCCTTCAACAAGGAATAGGCGGTCATTTCGGAGGGATTTTCCGCCGATTTGTCCTCGATAAAGTCTCCAAACGTGGTGTCGTCGCTCTCCCCGACTTGGCTTTGGAGAGAGATCGGCTGCTGCGCCATCTTGAGAATCGCCCGGATGCGATCGACGCTTAGCTGGATCTCGTCGGCAATCTCTTCCGGATTCGGCTCACGGCCTAGCTCTTGAATCAACTGCTTCTGCACCCGCATCAGCTTGTTGATCGTCTCGATCATATGCACCGGAATTCGGATGGTGCGGGCTTGATCGGCGATGCTCCGCGTAATCGCCTGACGAATCCACCAGGTTGCGTAGGTCGAGAACTTGTAGCCGCGTCGGTATTCGAACTTCTCCACGGCTTTCATGAGGCCCATGTTCCCTTCCTGAATGAGATCGAGGAACGAGAGGCCGCGATTGGTATATTTTTTCGCGATCGAGATCACCAGACGGAGGTTGGCCTCCACCATCTCGGTCTTCGCCCGCATGGCTTGATGCAGGCACTTCTTGAGCTCGTTATGTCTTTTCTTGAACTCTTCCACACCGGCGTGAGCCTGCTTCTGAAACTGATGCAGCTGCTCCTCTACCGCCGCAAGCGCCTCGGACGACCTGCTCCCGCGCCCCTGAGCACGGAGCCTCTTCCTCTCGCTCTCCCACCGGCAGACTTCCTGAAAGCGCTCTTCGCTTACTTGCACTAGGTCTTCGACGACCTTCTGCTTGAAGTAGAAGCGGCGGAAGATCTTTTCTAGAGCCAGATGCTGCTTCTCGAGCTCCTTGACCAACTTTGGCCTCTCCTTGGCATGATCCGGCAATGCGCTCAACCGGGCGTAAAGTTGGTCGCTCTCCTCGATCTTCTCCTCGAGCTTGCTCATGATCGTGGGCAAGACCTTCATGTAGGCCTCACGGCCTTCGATATGCTTGTCTTGGATGAGCCGATCGAATCGCTCCCTTCCCTGCTCGAGCTTCCGGGCCAAATGCAGATATTCCCGAGCGATAAACCCAAAGCTGTGGAGACACTTTTGCACCATGAGCTCGGCGGTCTCGATCCGCTTGGAAATCTCCACCTCTTCTTCCCTGGTCAAAAGGGGTACCTGCCCCATCTGTCGAAGGTACATCCGCACCGGGTCGTCGAGAATGTCGAGCTTGGTCTCCTTTTCTTCGTGAACTACCGCCGTATCGGCCGGGGCGGCACCCTTCTGGCGATCGACCTCCGAGCTCCGGATGACGTTGATCTCGAGGCTCCGCAAAAACGCGATGACGGCCTCGAGATCGACGTCGGGCTGAGGCACGCAATCGGGCAACGCCTCGTTGATATCGTCGAAGGTGAGATAACCCTGCTCCTTAGCGAGCTTGACGAGGGTCCGCAGCTTTTCTTGCCGCAGAGGCTCATCGGACCAGATCTCCGCGAGCTTCTGGGCCAACTGCGGCCCCTCGGTTACGAGGGCGGCCGGGGAGACGGGGACGGGCGCGGTGTGACGACCGTTTTCTTCGGAGGCATGAACCTTGCTCAGCGTGGAAACGGGGGAAGAGGACTTAGACTTAGTGAGCTGACGAGCGGGAGAGGAAGAGGATGGGGTACGGGATGGGGCGGTTTTTTGGGTTCTTGGATTGCGCGGCATGGTCATGCTCGACTCGTTACAGGGTTTCGATAACTGCAAAAAGGCCAAGGAAAGACAAAGTGAAAAAGGTTAATCGAGACTCTTCCGCAAGTCAACGAGTTCCCTCAGCGCGGCTTGGGCCTCCAGGGCTGCTCCTCCGGCACGGACTCGCTCCTCGAGAAGGCGCATGCGCTTCCGCTTCCAAAAAACTTCGAGACGGCGGCGGAGCGTTACCCACCGCTCTTCCGGAACAATCGAAAGGTCGACCGGGGGAGGACGAAGCAACAGCCCGGTTACATAACCTCGTTCTTCCTCCGAAAGGATCGGAAAGAGAGTCTCCGGATCCGAACCCGACACCAGAATCTTCCGCACCAGCCCCCCCTCCTCGCTCTCCTCCAACCACCGGAGATCGAGCTCCGCGCGCGCTCGCTCCAAGATGGCCGGAACTTCGCAGAGCAGCCAGATGAGTTCCGTCAGAACCGCATTCCGCTGCACGGGCGGAGCGCTTGACGGTATCCCGTGTTCCTTCTCTGTCGTTCCTGTTCTCCGAATCGCCTCCTCTAGTGAGCTGCGCGAGACACCCAGGCGAACCGCCACATCCAAGACGACGGCCTCCCGATTGATCGGGTCGGGGATCTTGGCGAGCCAGGCGGCCATCGATTGGACCGCTTGGCTTCTTCCTCTGGGATGAGTCAGGTCATTTTGGCGAGCGGCCTGATCCAGAAGGTGGGAAAGATAAGCGGGCGCCCGCTGCAATGTCTCCCGAAAGCTCGCGACTGCCGCCTCGCCTCCTCGAAGGAAGCTGTCCGGATCTTCCCCCGCCGGAAGCGAGGCAACACGGACATCGAGTCCCGCTTCCGTCAGAATGGCCAATCCCCGCACCGCAGCGCTCTCTCCGGCCCGATCGGCGTCGAAACAGACGATCACCTCCTCGGCAAACCTTCGCAAAAGCCGCGCGTGGTGCTCCGTGAGCGCCGTTCCCTGCACGGCAACGACGTTACAGAAGCCGGCGGCATGGCAGCGGATCAGATCCATCGGCCCTTCGCAGAGAATCCCCCTGCCCTCTTGGGCGATCGCCCGCTTGGCTCGATCCATTCCCAAGAGAATCCTTCCTTTCGAAAAAATCGGGGTCTCGGGAGAATTGAGATACTTGGGAGCCGCTTCTTCGGCGCCCAGACTCCGGCCGCTGAAGCCGACGATCCTCCCCGCTTCATCGGCGATCGGGATGATCAGCCGGTCGCGAAAACGGTCGTAGGGCCGGGACTTTTCTCCGAGGACCACAAGACCGGCCTCCACCAGAAACTCTACGGGATAGCCGTGCGCGGCACCCCATCGGAGGACGCCATCCCATCGGTTCGGGGCATATCCCAGTCTGAATGTCTCCGCGGTCTCTCGCTCGATCGCACGGGACTCCAGATAGCGGCGGCAGATCTCTCCTTCCGGCGTCCCCCACAAGAGCTCGTGCCACCAGTCGGCGACGGCCTGGTGGAGGGAGAAGAGACGCTCGCGCGCCGAAGGCGCACCCGCCTCCTTCCGAAAGCTGGCGGGCATCTCCATGCGGGCCCGCTCGGCCAGCAGGCGCAGGGCTCCCAGGAAGTCGAGCCGTTCGTACTGCATCACGAAGTCGAACACGCTTCCGCCGTAGCCGCTGCTGAAACACTTGAATACCTGCTTCTGAGGATCGACAAAGAAAGAAGGCGTCCGCTCCGAATTGAATGGCGAGAGAGCCTTGTATTTGGAGCCCGCCCGCTTTAGAGGAACATAATTGCCGATAACCTCCACAATGTCACTGGCGGCACGAATCGCTTCCACGAACTCTCGGAACGCTGGCGTGCCCATTCCGCTGGAATAAATCCACTGCCGTGGTGAAACGCAAGGCATACCCGAATCCCATGGGGCAACTCTTCCGCTTGCTTCCCCTGCTGCTGCTCCTTTCGGCTCCGCCCGAGGCGCCTGCTGCCACCGGCTCGCCGGTCGTCATCGTCGAGAGGCCCGGCGTCGTCCACAATTTTACGGTCGATGGCGCATCCGTTCGGACCATGTTTCGTGACGCCCTCTTGGAATACACGAAGCAGACATCAGTGAAGACCGCCTGGACCAAAGGGATCGGCATCACGCCCCGCGACGTTGTGGGGATTAAGATTGCCGCATCCGGCGGTCCCGTCATGTCGAGCCGCAAGCCGCTCGTCGCGGCCATCGCCGAAAGCCTGGCAGAGGCGGGCGTGCCCGCGTACCAGATTGTCGTCTGGGACAAATTGGAAGATGACCTGCGGGAAGCCGAA
>JAQUAR010000203.1 GCA_028687155.1 Methylacidiphilaceae bacterium
ACCCCGGCAAACCCATCGACCAAGACCTCGATTCCCTCTTCGATCTGATCCAGGATGTCGTGCACTCCCACCACGGCGGGGATATTCAGAGATTGCGCCAGGATCGCCGCATGACAGGTCTGGCTGCCCTCCTCGGTCACGAGTCCCAGCAGGAGCCGGCGATCGAGAGAGACGAGGTCGGAGAGCAGCAGGCTGTCCGCGAGGACGACGCCGGGTTGATCCAATCCGAAGCCCGCGTTCTCACCCCCCCTCAGGTTGCGAAGCACCCGCTTGCCGACATCGCGAACGTCGAGCGCTCTCTCCCGCAGGTAGGCATCGTCGATGCGCTGCATCTGCTCGACGAAGGAGCGGATCACCTCCTGGTAGGCGGCCTCGACGCAGATCTTTTCCAATTCAAGCCGTCTTTTCACCGCCTCAAGGATCGTAGGATCCTCGACAGCCAGGAGATGAGCTTCGAAGAGGGAATCGCTTGCCTGCGACCAGGAGCGAACGAGCTCCGCTTTGGCTTCCAAGAGCTCCTCCCGGGTCTTCAGGAGGGCAATCTCCAGCCTCTCGATCTCCTCTGGAATCTGGGAAAGCTCGATGGGGCGCCGCCGGACGAACTCGTGATCTCCGCGAACCACAAGCCCTGGACCGACTCCAACGCCCGGAGCGGCTGCCGTGCCCGCGAAGCACTCTTCTACCCTGCCGCTCATGAAAGGGCTTTCTGGGGAAAAGAAGCAGGCTTCCCGCGGAAGAAGGGCCCCCAGGGCCGAAAGGCACGACGAACCTCCCGCCTGGAGCAGGAAGAGGCTAGCCTTCCTGATCGAAATTTCTCTGGACGAGATCGCACAGCGCTACCACCGCCGCCGCCGCATCCGGCCCTTTTGCGGAAACCTTCAGGCGAGATCCCTGGTTCGCGGCCAAGATCATCACCCCCATGATGCTCTTGCCGTTAACCACTTCCCCCTGTTTTTCAATCTGAATGTTCGAAACAAAGCGGTTGGCGACCTTGACGAACATGGCGGCCGGACGAGCATGGAGACCGAGTTTGTTACGGATGACAACCTCCGCCTCGGCTTCCTCTGCCGCGCCTCCCTCCGGTTTCCCCGCGTTTCCGGCGGATCCTGTCTCCATGGGCCTCGCTACTGCTTCCTCTTGGTGAGCTTCGTCAGCTTATTGTTAAATTCTTGTGCGGCGTTATGCCCCATCGCCCGAAGCTTTTGATCGAGAGCCGCCACTTCGACCAGAGTTGCCAAGTCTCTTCCAGGACGAATAGGAATGATAACATGCGGGATGGGTACGTTCAAGATTTCATACTCTTCCTGATCGAGCCCGACTCGCTCGATCTCCTCGCCCGGCTCCCATTCCCGTAATGTGGCGACCAGATCGACCCGCTTTTCCATCCGAATGGCCTTCAGTCCGAAGAGGCTTGTCACATCGATGATGCCGATTCCGCGGACCTCCATGTAAAACCGGTTAATGTCGGGCGCTCGAGCCACCAGTTCCCTTCCCTCCAGGCAAAAGATGGTCGTGATGTCGTCTGCAACCAGAGAGTAACCTCGGGCAATCAGGGAGAGAACACACTCGCTCTTGCCAACCCCGCTCGCGCCTTTGAGCAGAACCCCGATGCCCTGAATGTCGACCATGCTGCCTTGCTCGTTGACGCGCGGGGCGAAATCCATCTCCAGACAGATGGTCACGGTGTTGATCAGCCGCATCGTATGGAGCTTCGAAAGGAAGAGCGGCGTTCCGGTCCCCTCCGCTTCTTCCACCAAAAAGCCGGGAGGCGCGATCCCGCGGGAGATGATCAGACAGGGGATCTTCCGCAGAAAGATCGCTCGCACCCGACGCCGCGCCTCCTCGGCCGGCAGACTCTTCAAGTACGAGGTTTCCCCCGCTCCGATGATCTGGACTCTCTGCCAGGCGAAATTCGTCAGATATCCCGCGAGCTGGAGCCCCGGCCGGTTCACCGAGCCCTCTTGGATCATTCGCCCCAAGCCCGAACGTCCGGCAACGATCTCGCCCTGGAGCACCGCTTCGTGCTGCGCGAAAAACTCTCTGGCCGTGACTCGCGGCACCGAATTCGAGACACTTATGGGTCTGATCATTTCCGCCCTCCCTAGCCCGCCACATAGGCACGCAACGCCTTTTCCAACGCTTTCGCTTTCAGGCAGGTTTCCTCGTATTCCGCCTCGGCGTTCGAATCAATGGTAATTCCGCTTCCGACCGAAAGGGAAACCGTTTCGGATGCCACCTCCATAGAACGGATCGTCATCGTGAAGGCCGCGTCCCCGGAAAAGCTGACGTGCCCGAAGACGCCCGTATAGAGGCCTCGCGGCTCCGGCTCGAGGAGGGAGAGGATTTCGGCGGCCCTCCGTTTGGGCGCTCCGGTGATCGATCCTCCGGGCAGGCAGGCAAAGAGGGCGCTCACGGGATCGATTTCCGGTCGCAGAACGCCTTCGATCGAAGAATGGAGATGCCAAAGATGGGCGTGGCGGGTCGCCGCCGCAAAGCGTCCCACCCGAACGCTTGCAAAGCGGCAGATCTGCCCCAGATCATTTCTCTCGACGTCGGTGACCATCAGCAGCTCCGCTCGCTCCTTTGGATTCCTCTGGAGTGTCAGCGCCGAATCGGCTCCTGACCCTCCGGAGCGGCTCAGGGTGCCCTTGATGGGGCGCGTTTCGATGCGTCTTCCCCGAATCCGCAGGAAAAGCTCGGGGGAAGCTGAGAGCAGCCAGCCGCTCTCCGTCCTGAGAAAACCCCTTCCCGCCGGCCGGTCCTGCGCCAGCAGCGCTTCCCAGAGACGGAAGGGATCGGCGGCAAGCTTCCAGCGGAGACGGCGGGCCAAGTTGACCAGGTAGATGTCGCCGGAACGGATATACTCCTGAGCCTCCCGGACCATCGCGACGAACTCCTTCCGTCCCGTCTGGGAGGAGGCGGGAGGGAGACGGCGGGGACGAGGATGGGCGTTCGTTCGACGTCTCCGCCAAGGCACCTCCAGCCAAGGGGCGCGGCTCCTATGCCAGCGCCGGTAGATTCCAAAGCGAAAGTTCCCGTCGAACGAGACCGTGCCCATCAGCCCCCCGGAGGGGGGAGAGGGTCCGCTTCCTGCATGGGCCAGATACGCCGTTCGCAGCCGCTCCCACTCCTCGCGCCGTCCGCAAACGATCTCGTCCGGCGCCTCTCCCACCAAAAAGCCGCCCCATCCCCAAAGAGGCGTGAAGCCATACTCACTCTCCATGCTCATGGATTGCGGGCTTACACGCAGGGTTTACCAACTAGTGTGGACGGCCGCAGCACCGTTCGCCGCCAGGAGAGCGGCAATCCCCTGCGCCACGATCTCCACGGCAAGAGCGGCGAGGATAAGACCCGTAACTTGCACAAGCAGGGCCATGCCGCCTGCTCCGAGCAGCCGGGAAATGCGGGAGCTCGCGACCAAGACAAGAAAGGTGACCAGCAAGATGCCGAGCAAAAGGCCCACGTCGACCGCCTGGACCGGGATGGGATAGACGGAGTTGTCGGTCAACAGGACGGCGGCCAGGATGGCTTCCGGGCTCGCAATCACCGGCATCGCCAAGGGAAAAATCGCCGGGTCCTGCCCCTTGGTTGCCTTCGCATCTTCATGACGCCCAAAGATCATCTGGAGGGCGAACAAAAAGAGGATTGTCCCCCCGGCCACTTGAAAGGAGGCGACGCGCACATGCATCGCCTCCAACAGCAGTTGGCCAACGATGACCGCCCCGACTAGGACCAGCGCCGCATAGAGAACCGCCCGTCGGGCCACCGCTGCTCTTTCGGAGTCGGAAAAACCCGTGGTGAGCTGGAAGAAGAAGGCTAAGGCTCCCACGGGGTTGACCGTTGCAAAGAAGATCAACGCGTCTTGCCCGATTTTCTGCGCGCTGATGCCCACCATCGATCCCTCCTGCGGGTCTCACTCTCGCTACGGGTAACGGACCGCGCAAGCAGCAAATCAATTGCTTGTCAAAGGAGGGGCCCTCGGCCTCAATAGCCGGAATGCCACCCAAGAAAGCCGTACTCCCTTCGGGACTCCCTGCGCCGATCGGCCCTTACTCCCCCGGCATCGCGGCCGCAGACTTCTGC
>JAQUAR010000204.1 GCA_028687155.1 Methylacidiphilaceae bacterium
TCTTTCCGCAGCAGGCCGGACATTGAGGCTTGCGCCCTTCTCGGAGCGTAAGACTTTGAGGCTTCGCGGCGGCGACAAAAAACGCAGTGGAAATCATTCCATTCCTTTCGCCGATCGGAAAATACGCGGAATAGCTTTGCCTCCCGTGCAAGATGAGGTTAGAGACCTTTATCCGTAAGCGGAGTTCGGCATGAGCCGAGCGAGCGTCGGCGGACCAGATCCCGGAAAAGGAAAAACGATGCGAAAATACGTAGGCGAGATGATTGGAACCTTCTTCCTCATGCTGACCGTGGGCTGTTGCGTGATTGCTGCGGCGTCCGGGGTGATTGCGCCGCTGGCGATTGGATCGGCTCTCATGATCATGGTCTACGCCGGTGGCCATCTTTCGGGCGGTCATTACAATCCCGCAGTGACGCTGGGAGTCTGGCTGCGTGGACGATGCTCGATGCAAGACGTCCTCCCCTATTTTATCGCGCAGGGAGTCGGTGCCATTCTGGCGTCCATTGCGGCACAGGCAATCAAGGGAAACGCTCCGGTTGCCCGGATGACCCTCTCCGCCGGCCCGGCCCTCGCCGCAGAGTTCCTCTTCACCTTTGCCCTGGTCTATGTGGTTCTGAATACGGCAACGGCCAAGCCAACCGCCGGGAACTCCTTCTACGGGCTTGCGATCGGCATCACGGTGATGGTCGGAGCTTTCGCCGTCGGCTCGATCTCCGGGGCGGTCTTTAATCCCGCGGTTGCCATTGGACTCGGCTGGATCGGGCTGATCGCGTGGCCGAGCGTCGCGCTCTATTGGATCGCGGAGTTCCTGGGCGGAGCCTCTGCCGCGTGGATCTTCCTCAGCCTCAACCCGGAGGATCGCTGACCGCGATCAACCGATAGGCTCGGTCGCGCTGGCGGGGACTTGCTTGCGTTCCGGCTTCGGAGCCGCCGTGGGCCCAGGGGAAGGTGGCAGCGGCACAACCTTCCAAAAGAGCGGCTGGAACCGTTCCCACTCCTGGAGAATTCGCCCGGCAGGCGAGCTGCCGGTTCGCTCCAGGTGGCGATAGAGAAGCTCTTGGAGTTGTTTCTGATCGTCTGGTTGCGAGATCCTCTCCAAGCGCACCATCTCCGCGTTGTAGCGCTCCTCGAAGCATCCTTCCTCGTCGAGGACGTACGCCAGCCCGCCCGACATGCCGGCTCCGAAATTCTTGCCCGTCGGACCCAAAACGACCACGACCCCGCCGGTCATATACTCGCAGCCGTGATCTCCAATGCCTTCGACGACCGCAACCGCACCGCTGTTGCGAACGGCGAAGCGTTCGCCGGCCTTCCCTCGCACGGAGAGAAAACCACCGGTAGCGCCGTAAAGAACGGTGTTGCCACAGATGACGCTCTCCTCCGGCCGGTAGTGGCATCCGGTAGGCGGAGCGAGGATGATCTCCCCGCCGGACATACCCTTTCCGACGTAATCGTTCGCCTCTCCCTCCAAAAAGATGCTGATACCGTTGACGAGGAAGGCTCCCAGGCTTTGACCGGCGGTTCCGGTGAGCCGAAGCCGGATCGTCCCCTCAGGGAGACCCTCATCACCAAAGTGATAGGCGATCTCCCCGGAGAGGCCGGCTCCAATGGAGCGATGCACATTCCGGACGCGGTGCCGCAACTCGATTGGCTCCTTGGAGTGAATGGCGGTCTTCGCTTCCTGGAGGAGGATGTCGTCCAGGGGGCGATCGCCCTGCGGGTCGTTTCTCTCCCAGGTGGGGTAGCGAGATTCGGTTTCTCCCACACCGGGGAAGGAGAGGAGAGATTGGAGGTGGATCAAATTGGCCTTGCCATGGTTGGGGATCTCTTTGGGCTCTAGAAGCTCGGCTCGACCAATGATCTCGTTGAAGGTCCGGACGCCGAGGCTGGCGAGGAGTTCCCGCACTTCCTGGCTCACTGCGTCGAAATAGGCGATCAAGCCCGCCGCGGTGCCGCGGAATTTGCCGCGCAGCCGTTCGTCTTGCGTCGCAATTCCCGTGGGACAGGTGTTGAGGTGACACTGCCGGACGTAGACGCAGCCCAGCGCGATCAGGGACATGGTTCCGAAGTTGAACTCTTCCGCGCCCAGGAGGCCGCCAATGACGATGTCGCGACCGGTGCGCATCCCGCCGTCGGTGCGGAGAGTCACCCGGCTTCGTAAACCATTGGCGAGCAGTACCTGTTGGGTGTCCGCCAGTCCGATTTCCCACGGACTACCCGCATACTTGATGGACGAGAGCGGAGAAGCCCCTGTACCCCCGTCATGGCCGCTGATCAGAATCACATCGGCGTGGGCCTTGGCGACACCCGCCGCGATCGCTCCCACCCCGGCCTCCGAAACCAGTTTCACGCAGATTCGCGCGCGAGGATTGACCTGCTTCAGGTCGTAGATGAGCTGTGCGAGGTCTTCAATGCTGTAAATGTCATGATGGGGAGGGGGCGAAATGAGCCTGATCCCGGGTGTGCTCCGTCGCAAGCGAGCGATCAAGGCCGTAACCTTGTGTCCGGGAAGCTGCCCTCCTTCTCCCGGCTTCGATCCCTGCGCCATCTTGATTTCGATTTCCGAAGCGCTGGCCAGGTATTCCGCCGTCACTCCGAATCGCCCGGAGGCCACCTGCTTAATGGCGCTGCTCAAAGAGTCTCCGTTGGGCAGGCGGACGTACCGGCTCCGATCTTCCCCTCCTTCTCCGGTGTTCGACTTCCCACCGATCCGGTTTAAGGCTAGCGCCAAGGTCTCATGGGCTTCCGGAGAGAGGGCTCCCAAAGACATCCCTGCCGTCGTGAAGCGGCGACGGATCTCCTCGACGGGCTCGACTTCCGAAAGCGGAATCGCTTCCTCCTTGCGAAAGCGCAGACAATCGCGGAGCGCCAGAGGCTGATTGGTCGAGATTGCTTCCCCGATCTTCCGGTAATCCTCATTCCGGCCGGCCTTCTCCTGCCCCTTGAGTCCGACGAAGGTGTGGATGCTTTGGATGAGAGGGGGTGTGATTGCGTGCCGCTCCCCTTCCCGCCGAAATCGGTAGTGGCCGCGATCGGCGAGCTTCGTGTCCGGGCCGAAGGCGGCGGCATGTCGGCTGAGCGTCTCTTGGGCCAGCTCAGGGTATCCGATACCTCCCAGATGAGAGACGACGCCTTCGAAACATTCTTGAATCACCTGCGGACCAAGTCCCATCGCCTCGAAGACTTGGGCGCCGTGGTAGCTCCAGAGGGTGGAAATGCCCATCTTCGAGATAATCTTCAGCAGCCCCTTTTCGATGGCCTTCTGATAGTTGTGTTCGACGACCACGGGATCGACGGCCTTGAGTTCGTTGCGGCAAGCAAGATCGGCATAGAGCGAAAGCGTGAGGTAGGGATTGACGGCTGCCGCGCCGAACCCGATCAGGCAGGCAAAGTGGTGGACATCGCGACAGTCCCCGGTCTCGCAGAGGATCGTGGCGTGCATCCGGCTTCCGGCGCGAATGAGATGGTGATGGACCGCCCCAACGGCAAGGAGCATTGGAATGGCAGCGTCCGTCGGCGAAACGCCCTTGTCGCTCAACACCAGAATCGAGGTGCCGCTCTCCACAGCCGCCTCGGCCTCTTGACGAATCTCCGACAGCCGCCGCAGGAAGCCCTCTTGGGAATCTCCGGCCGGGAAGAGACACGAGATGGTCTGGCTCCGCAGACTCGGCTCGGGTCGGCTGCGGAGTTCGGAGAGCCGGGCGTCCGTCAGAAAAGGGGTCGCGAGTCGGACGACATCTCCTTCGGGGAGCTGATGCACCAGCAGATTGGGCCGGTGGCCAACCCACATTTCCAGAGACATGACCAGGCGTTCCCGCAACGGATCGATGGGAGGATTGGTGACCTGGGCAAAAAGCTGCCGGAAATACCAGTAGAGGATTCTCGGCTCACGGGAGAGAATGGCGGGCGGGGCATCGTCACCCATCGATCCGACCGCTTCTGCTCCTCTTTCCGCCATTGGCTTGAGGATCTGCTTGACCTCCTCGTCGTCGTAACCAAAGGCCAGCAGTTGCGCGGGCAGGCCGGAGGGAGGCGGCGGCGTTGACGCGACACCCCCTGAGGTGAGGC
>JAQUAR010000205.1 GCA_028687155.1 Methylacidiphilaceae bacterium
CAGATGGCAACCATCCAGGCAAGAGCGAAACACGAGTCCGTCTTTACCTTGACAGAGCGACGCCAAGCCGGTATCGAAGAGAAGCGGTAGGTCGATGACGGCCCTGGACACCTCGGTACTCGTACTCAACCGCCTCTGGCAGGCGGTGAATCTCTGTTCCGCGCGGCATGCTTTCGGGCTTCTCTATCAAGGACACGCCCATGTCGTGCATGCCGAGGAGAGCGACTTCTTCTCTCTAGACTTCGCACGTTGGGAGGAACATTCTCGTGACTACGCCGGAACCGACGTCGTCCACACGGTCTCGACTCGGCTGCGGGTTCCTCGCGTCATCCTGCTGGTTCTTTTTGAAAGACTTCCGAACAAGGATGTAAAGTTCACCCGGCGTAACGTCTTTGAGCGCGACAACCATACCTGCCAGTATTGTGGCCACCGATTCGACAACCGCTCGCTGAATCTCGATCATGTTGTTCCGCGGGAGCGCGGAGGCAAGACGGTCTGGGAAAATATCGTCTGTTCCTGTATCTGGTGCAATAGCCGCAAGGGAAATCGCACGCCGCAAGAGGCGGGGATGAGGCTCCTGCGCAAGCCACGTCGTCCCCGTTGGCGCCCGCTTGTCGCATCCGAGTCCGCCGGCGTCCCCGAGGCTTGGCGCCGGTTCGTCGACGTCGACTCCTGGACGGTCGAGCTAAGCTAGCTGAGATAGCCAAAGCTTTAGTGGCGGAAGTGCCGCCGCCCCGTGAAGACCAGGGTGAGCCCGCGCTCATCCGCCGCGGCAATCACCTCCGGATCCCGAATGCTTCCCCCCGGTTGAATCACCGCCGTCGCCCCCGCGTCGGCGGCGTGGAGAAGCGAATCGGGAAAGGGGAAGTAGGCATCGGAGGCCACCGCACTTCCAGCCAGAGAAAGGCCAGCATGGCTCGCCTTGGCAATCGCCAGACGAGCGGCGTCCACGCGGGACATCTGGCCCGCTCCGATTCCGAGGGTGCGATCTCCCGCCGCAAAGACGATGGCGTTGGAGCGGACATGCTTGCAGACCCTCCAACCGTACTCCATTGCCTCCCACTCCGCTGGAGTCGGAGAGCGTCGGCTGGCGACCTGCCGACTCTCCGTAGAAATCGCAGCGGTGTCCGGCTCTTGAGCGAGGACCGAATCCCCTAGGATCGACCGGAAGGAAAATCGGTGGCGCGGAATCTGAGCGAAGTCGGCGGAAAGCAGCCGCAGATTTTTCTTTTTCTGTAAAAGCGCCAATGCTTCTCGATCGAATTCCGGCGTCACCACCACCTCGGTGAAAATTCCCGAGAGGGTCTCCGCGAAGGAGAGGTCGACGGGACGATTCACCGCAACCACCCCTCCGAAGGGAGCCTCTCGATCGGTCGCCAGGGCTTTTTCCCACGCTTCCCGAAGCGTGTCGGCCGAGCCGATTCCGCAGGGGATGCCGTGCTTGAGAATCGCTACGGTCGGCCGGTTGGGAAAATCAACGAGGAGTCCGACCCCGCTGTCAATGTCCAGCAGGTTGTTGTAGGAGAGCTCCTTCCCGTGCAGCTGCTGAAAGTGGCGCCAGAACTCCCCGTAGAGGGTTCCTCGTTGGTGAGGGTTTTCCCCATACCGGAGCGCTTGGCCGTTCTCGAGCGGCAGACTCCAAGAGGAAGGAAGCTCGGCAATTCCGAAGCGTTCCTGCAGGTAGCCGGCAATCGTCGCGTCGTAAGCGGAGACATGCCCAAAGGCCTTGACGGCAAGCCGCTGACGCAATTTGAGGCTCGTCTCCCCCGATCGGACCAGTTCCCGAGTGACTTCCTCGTAATCCCGGGGATCGACCACCACCGTCACATAGCGATGATTCTTGGCCGCGCTTCGAGCCACCGCACAGCCGCCGATGTCGATCTGCTCGATCGCGTCCTCGAGCCTCACCTCCGGCTTTCGAATCGTCTCCCGGAACGGATAGAGGTTGACCACCACGAATCGGATGTCGGGAAGGCCAAAGGCCCTCCGCTGGCGATCCTGCTCTTCATTGTCGCGGAGCCAGAGGATGCCTCCGTGGATCTTCGGATGCAGTGACTTGACTCGACCGTCCAAGATCTCGGGAAAGCCCGTGACGTCCTTGATCTCCTGTACGGCGACGTGGGCAGTCCGAAGGGCTTTTGCCGTTCCCCCGGTCGCGAGAATCGTGACACCGGCCTGGACGAGGGCCTGAGCGAACGGGACGAGCCCCGTTTTATCCGATACGGAAATCAGCGCGGCGCTCATGGGTTCCTGCTGGGCGAGGAGGAGACGCGAGGATGGCGAAAGCGAAAGACATTATGCCAGGTCTTGCGCAAGGCTGCTTGCGCCTTGATGTAGCGCTCTTCGAGCTTCACCGGCCCTTTGCGAAGCGCGGCAAAGACCCCCGCCACGGAGAACTCCTCCGCCTCCAAGATCACATAAGCGGTCCCGATCGCCTCGGCCTCATGAGAGTCGCTGGCTGCCACCATCGGAAGCCCCCGCGCCTTGGCGGCACGAAATGCTTGCCGATTGCTCCGGCGCAACGTAACTGCCGCGTTAAAGACCTCGATCGCGTCCAGAGGCAAGGTGTCGAGCGTCCGGCTACGGATCCCGGCTCGAAAATAATCGAACGGATGCGGGGCGATCGAGAATCCCCCTTGGCTGCGGATCAGGGCGACGGCCTCCGCGGCCGAAATGCCATGGAGATCCGGCAGGCGCAAGCCCAGGGCGAGGAGATGACCTTCCCGCGTGCTGATCTCCTGACCCGGGATGACCAGGAAGCCATCGACCGGAGTCCCCTCGGGGCGGAGCAGGCCCTTCGATTCGAGATAATCCACTCCCGCGCAGCTGTTGTGATCGGTCAGGGCAATGGCGTTCAGACCCTTCTGCCGAGCGACACGGATCATCTCCTCGGGCGGAGCGACCCCGTCGGCCGAAAAATAGGAGTGGCAGTGGAGATCCGCTCGAATCTGCATATGCGTGACTAACATACCACAGGGGCGGAAGCGAACTCCAAGGTCTTTCGTGATCAGTTTCCTATGCCACCTTTCTCTTCGCTTGCGCTCCCCTGCTCGGTGCGTCAGCATGGACGGTAGTTCGCGGAAACGTTGTTCATGGCCCCTTCCCCCCAGCCGCGCCCGCTTTCGGAGGAGGCTTGTCCGAAAGCGGCCGGATCGATGGGTGAGCTCTTCGACTCGGTCGCGCAGCACTACGACTTTCTCAACCACCTCTTGAGCCTTGGAACCGACCGGTGGTGGAGAGAAAGGGTTGCCGCCGCCGTCCGCCGGTGCCGTCCCAAGCGGCTCCTCGACCTCGCGACCGGCAGCGGAGACCTCTTGCGGCTGCTCGAGCGGCGCATTCCCGGACTCGAGGAAGCCTGGGGGGTAGACGTCTCTCCCTCCATGCTCGCCGTCGCTCGCGGCAAGGGTCTCGGCCGCTTGCTCCAGGCCGATGCTCTGGCGCTGCCCTTTCCCGATGGGAACTTCGACGTCGTTACCGTCGCCTTCGGGCTCCGCAATTTTCCGGACCGCAGCCGCGCCTTCGCCGAGATGCGACGCATCCTCCGGCCGGGAGGGGCGGCTTTCATCCTCGAATTCTCCCGTCCCTGGGCTTGGCTTGCTCCGGCCTACTTTTTCTACCTAAGATCAATGCTTCCGGAAATCGCCCACCTCTTCGGAGCGCCGCGCGAGGCCTACCGGTACCTCGCCTCCTCGATCGCCTCTTTTCCCGGGGCAGAGGAGCTCGCCAAGGAGATGGAGCGCGCCGGGTTTGGCTCGGTCCGCTTTCAGAGGCTGACCGGTGGGGTGGTCGCCCTTCATGAGGCAGAGGAGGGAAGCGTCGGAGCCGTTCCCGAGCAGAGCGACCAGGGTAGCCGCTCCTCGGGTACGAACTTTGCGAGAGAGGTAGGCTAAAGATTGTGCCCGATTCTCCTCGACCATTCCCACCGGCAGCGGCAAAGCGGTAAATAAGAAGGGCGGATTTCTTTCCCTGGAGAACGGGGAGAAAGAAACTTTCTCCTTGCCGAGCACGGGTCCCTTCCTTATATTGCGTATAAGTCTGTGAAGGTTCGCTTGCTGCTACCC
>JAQUAR010000206.1 GCA_028687155.1 Methylacidiphilaceae bacterium
TATTGGGACGAGGTCCAGGAGATCCTGAGTGAAGAGCTCCCCTACATCTACCTTGTCACACCCGATACGTACGCGGGGCTGCGGGACAAATGGCGCAACGTCCAGATTCCGAAGATCGGCTCGGTCGTCTGGAACCTGGAAGAGGTCTGGACGCCGTAACCGGGCGCCAGCGCGAGCGCCCTTCACGCGGCGGCGCAAGAATCGCCGCCCATCCGCAGAAGCCGCTTCTTCGCTTCGGAATGACCCTGGTCTGCTGCTTTCCGATACCAGTCGATCGCCCGACGGCGATCCTGCGCTACGCCATGACCCTGCTCGTAGAGTTCCCCGAGCTTCCATTGCGAGAAGGAATCGCCCTGCTGGGCAGCCTGGACAAACCATCTGGCCGCTTCCTCCAGCTCGGAGGCGCTGCCGCCGAGCAGATAGAGGGCGCCGAGATTCCGCTGCGCCACGGCAAGTCCGTGTTCCGCCGCCTTCCGCAGGAGCCGCAGCGCCTCCGCATCGTCCTTGGAAACCCCGTCTCCGGTCTGATAGAGAATCGCCAAATTATTCGCGGCGGCGGCATGACCCTGTTCCGCCGCCAGCCGATACCATTTGGCGGCCTCGGCGCGATCCTGAGCCACTCCCTGCCCGAAGTCGTAAAGCTCCCCCAGGCGCGACTGCGCTTCGACCAGACCTCGATCGGCCGCCTGCCTCCACCAGTGAGCGGCCAACCGAGCATTGCGGGCCACTCCCCATCCCAACGCGTAGAGATCGCCTAAATTGAGCTGCCCGTAAGACTCCCCCGCCTTGGCGGCCGCGCGAAACCAAGCAGCGGCCTTCCGGTCGTCTTTGGGTACCCCTTGCCCCGAACGGTAGAGCACGCCCAAGTTGTTGGCCGCCAGCGGCCTCTTGGCCACCGCCGCGCGACGGTACCAGAGGGAAGCCCGGAAAAAATCCTGCGCGACGCCCAACCCACGATGATAGCAGAGTCCCAAAAGCTCCTGGGCCTCCGCATGCCCTCCTTTTGCCGCTCGCATCAGCCAATCCGCCCCCGCCGCATAGTCGGGCTTGCCCTCCCATCCCCGGAGATGCAGCTTTCCAAGCGCACAGAGAGCCGAACGGTGCTTCTGGCCGGCGGCACGCTGGTACCAGGAGAAAGCCGCGGACAGATCGCCTGCCACTCCTGATCCATGCTCGTAGCAGCGGCCCAACCGGTATTGCGCCTCCGCCACCCCCGCCTCCGCGGCGCGCCGATACCAGCGAGCCGCCTCCACCGGTTCGGCTTCTCCTCCGATTCCCTCCTCGAGGAAAAGCCCCATCCGGTATTCTGCTTGCGCGTGGCCGTTTTCCGCCGCCATCCGGTACCAGCGCCGGGCTTTCTCCGGATCCGGCTCGATCTCTAGGCCGGAAAACGGAAATCCGAGATGGGGCGGCGGCCGTCCCGTGCCTCGTCCCGCCCAAAAGGGAGGCTTCTGCGCTTCCGGCCAGGGACGCCAGCCCACCTCATAGATTCCGCCAACCCCGTACTGGAGGCTCGCGGGTCCTGCGGCAGCCGCCTGGCAAAGCCAGTAGAGCGCCTTCTCCGGGTTGCACGGGATCCCGACGTTGCGAAGGAGCAGGGTTGCCAGCCGCCACTGGGCCTGCTCCATCCCTTGTTCTGCGGCCCTCTCCAGCCAGCGAGCCGCCTGCAGCCGATCCCGTGGAACCCCCGTCCCCCGATCATAGAGGAGCGCGAGACTCAACTGCGCAGCGGCCAGCCCCTGCTCCGCCGCCTTCCGATACCAGTAGGCGGCTGTGGCGCCGTTGACGCGTACCGTGGCCGCGCGGTGCTCGCACGGAGCCTCCGGGTCGAAGAGCGCACCCATTCTCCACTGCGCAAAAAAGTTGCCCTGCTCGGCAAAAGACTCCAGGCGGACAAGGGCGCCTCGGCTCTCCCGCGCCGCTTCGTAGAGCTCGTGCAGATAGTCGAAAAAGCCCAGATCATCGTCTGGAAACATATCGGCTCAATCCCGCCGCTATTTTTCGGTCTCGCCTCACTCTCTGTCAACAGTGATGCTCCGGCGCCCCGCCGCGCCTCCCCGCCCATTGCGCAAGCCGCAGGAGAAAGCTTGGGCAAAATGGCGGCTAGGGACTGGACGAGCCCTGGGAGCGGCGCAAAAAGTCCAAGGCGGACCGGATCGCCCGCTGCACCCCGGTCTTCACTGCCTCCTTTGCCACCACCGTTACCCTGGGACTAAGGTCTTCCTGAGGATCACGCACCGTCCCCGTCACGGCGACAGGAGTCCATAGATAACCGTTTCGCTCCTCCGAAAAAATCTTTTCCCGCGCGCCGGGCAGCAGAGCCACTCGCTCGGCGGAAAGTCCGACCACGATCTTTCCGCAGAGCTGCTCCCCTTGTATACGTAGATTCCCTTCGATCCGGAGCCGGCCCTTCGCTTCGATCTCGATCCCCTCGAAGACGAGCTCCTCCGGTCCCGCCACCAACTGCGCCTGCGCTCGGTCGAGGAGAAGCGCTTCCGGCCCTCCTCCGCTCAACGCCAGCCCCACAAGCCAAGGAAGATCCTCGAGCTTCCCGTGCATCAAGGATAGATTGGCGTCGACCTTCCAAGGCTTCCCGCGAGAGCCGGTCAGCCGCCCCTCGGCCTCCAATTCCCCCGCCACCCGGTTCCGCCATGCCTCGGGGAGCCAGGGAGTGAGTGCGACTCCAGAGGTGGAAAAACGAAGTTCCCCCTCGGCCCTCTCCCGCCAATCGACTCGCCCGGCAAGACGGATGGTTCCCGACCCCTCTGAGTGAAGCAACCCTCGCTCGAGGGAAGCCCCATCCCGATCGAAACGAAAGAGAAGCTCCTCGAGGGTTAGGTCCGGGAGCGAGGCGCAGGCGAGCTTCCCGCCCCCGGCCTTCCCGTTCCATGAGGCCCCATCCGCTTCGAGCACTATGCGAGTTTCCGTCAAAGCCCCTCCCCCCAGGAGGGGCGAAGGCCAGCGAAGATCCGCTCTTTGGATTTCTCCGCGCTGCAAGGTCACGCGGCGAAGCACCCCCGGCCCCTCCCCCGGTCCTCCCTCCGCCGCACGCTCCTCCGACGGCGTGCTCGCGACAACGGGCTTCTCCTCAAAAGGGGCGGAGCGAAAGGTCAGCGCAAGGTAACCGATGCGGAGTGGATCGATCTTCCAATCCCCCTGGACCAGCGAGGCCAGAGGAAAGCGCGCCTGAAGGCGTTCGGCTCGCAGCTCTGCGAAGGGAGAGCCGGGGCCGCCGACCCCGGAAAACTCGCTGCTGCCGATCGCAAGGCCACGGAGCTGGAGCGAGGAGAAGTGACCCTCGACACCGATTCCCTGAGCCACTTTGCGCGAGAGGAAGGAGCGGAAGCCCTCCCCGTTCAAGTAAGCCACCGCCATGCCAAGGACGATAGCCAGACCAGCCAGGAAGAGAAGCCCCAGCAATCCTAAAATCCTCTTCATCGTCTTTTTCCCGCCGGTTCTTGCCCGCCTGCCCGGGCAGCTAATCCGCTCTTAGCCCGAAAGAGGCCGAACCCTCGATTCCCCCGTGGAAAAGTATTGTCTTTCCTCCACTTCCGGTCCCTTATCAAGAGGCAAAACCCGAAAGGCCGCGAGCCTCTTTCCGATGGTTCTCTTCGTTCTCCGACGGTTGCTTTTTTTAATCCCCCTGCTCCTCGGCGTGACCTTATTGGTCTTTTTCCTCATGTCACTCACTCCGGGGAATTTCCTGACCCCGATCAAGGCCCAGCGCGACATCAGCCCCGAGTTTCTCGCCGCCCTTGAGAAGAGCTTTGGGCTCGACCAGCCCTGGTATACCCGCTATTTCCTCTGGCTGCGCAATGTGCTGCATGGGGACTTCGGCTATTCCTGGACTTACAAGATTGCCGTAGTCGACCTGCTCTGGCAACGAGTGCCCGCCACCCTTCTCCTCAACTTGACGAGCTTTGCCTTCGCCTGGGCCGTCGCGATCCCCCTCGGAGTCCTCGCGGCCGTCCATCGCAATTCCTGGTGGGATCGCGCGACCGCTCTCCTCGCCTACGCCTCGCTCTCGATCCCCGAGTTCTTCCTCGCCCTCCTTGCC
>JAQUAR010000003.1 GCA_028687155.1 Methylacidiphilaceae bacterium
TAATATATGTTAAATTAAAATATTTTTGAGTTTAAAATGTATATCAATAATATTTTCATATTATTTAATTAAGTTTATTACTTATAAAATATTTGAATTTAATAAAAATAAAAATTTTTATTCATGAGGACCGAGACGTTGTCATGCCGGCTGCTGAGGCGGCTGGCGACAAGCAGTTCTTGGAACGCCCTCTGAATTTCTCCCGCCAGAAGATCCTTAAAAAACCGCTCGATCGGCGCCCGTATCTCAGGAATCGGACCCTGCAAGTTGGCCTCCCCATGCATCCGGAGAGGGGGAAGATCTCGAACTTGCGGAGACGGCGCCGCCTGACCGAATCCCGACACCTGCCCCAAGCCTCCGAGGACGACGAACCCGGCAACCCAGCGGAACCATGGGAGGGACGAGCGGCCGCCGCCCACGCTCTTGCTTTTCCGGTGCCTTTTCTCCATGTTCATTTCGCATGTTCCGACTGATGCACTTCTCCTGCGCCGCCGAACCGGCGGCCAGCCGGTCTGTTCCGCTCTCCCTTCTGCCCCTCGGCGGCATGATCGCGGCCCTGCTCTGGACAGGCATCTGTCCGGCGGAAGCGGCTCCCGCCCCACCCATCCCGATCGACCATGTCGTCCTCCTTTACCAAGAAAACCACAGCTTCGATAACCTTTTCGGGGAGTTTCCCGGCGCTGACGGGATTTCCAAGATTCCGGGGGAAGGGGTGCAGGTCGATCGTTCGGGACTCCCCTACCCCCAGCTTCCGCCGGTCCTGCAAGACAATAAGCGTGACCCACGCTTCCCGGCACACCTTCCCAACCGGCCCTTCCCGCTTCTTCGGTACGTCTCCTTGACCGAGGCGATTCCAGACCCGATTCATTCGTTCTATCGCAATCAACTCCAGATCGCCGGCGGCGTATCCAGCGGATACGTCGCATGGGGGACGACTGGCGCTCTCCCCATGGGATATTATGAGACCGAGCGGCTGCCGATCTATCGTCTCGCCCGAGATTACACCGTGCTCGACCATTTTTTCCAGGCGGCCTTCGGAGGCTCTTTCCTCAACCATATGTGGCTGGTCGCTGCCCAAACCCCTTCCTGGGCCCACCCGCCGGCCGACTGGGTGGCCGAACCCGTCTTCGATGAGGGAGGGCGTCTGGTTGGGCTCCGGCGGGACGGCAAAGTGACGCCGGATGGCTATGTGGTGGGAACCGTGGAGGGGGCAAGCGCCCCCCACCGCTCGACGACCCCGGTGGACCACCTGCTTCCGGCACTGACGATGCCGACCATCGGCGATCGGTTGAGCGCAGCAGGGGTGAGTTGGGCCTGGTACTCCGGCGGCTGGCGGGATGCGATTTCCGGTCGACCGGCTCCCACCTTTCAGTTCCACCACCAGCCCTTCGCCTACTTCGCCCGCTACGGCCCCGAAACCCGGGAACGAGCACTCCACCTAAAAGACGAGGCGGACTTCCTCGCCGATCTTCAGAGCGAACGTCTCCCTTCGGTCTGTTTCGTCAAACCGCTTGGCATCAATAGCGAGCATCCCGGATATACCCGCATGGAAGAAGGACAGAAGCACGTCATCTCCCTGATTCGTGCGGTCCAGGCGTCCCGTTACTGGTCGCGATGCGTCATCCTCCTGACCTACGACGAGTTTGGAGGCTTCTGGGATCATCTGCCTCCGCCTCGGGGAGACCGCTGGGGGCCTGGCACCCGAATTCCCGCCGTGCTCATCTCGCCCTACACCGAAAAAGGCGGGGTCGATCACCACTCCTATGATACCACTTCCCTTCTCCGCTTCTTGGAAGGTCGCTTCGGCTTGAATCCGCTCTCGGATCGCGATGCGGTCGCGACCAATCTGCTCGAGGCCATTCGCCTACCCGCAAACCAGCCGTGAACGATCCACTCCCCCCGCTGCGCCTCGCCGCGGGTGTCATCGTCTATCGATGGGAAGAAGGCAAACCCCGCTACCTGCTCCTTCGGGCCTTCCGCAACTGGGACTTCCCCAAGGGCCTGGTAGAGTTGGGCGAGACACCCCTCGCCGCAGCCCGCCGGGAGGTTTTCGAGGAAACAGGAATCGAAACGCTCCGCTTCCCCTGGGGAGAAGAGCATCGGGAGACGGAGGTCTATGACCGAAGAAAGGTCGCCCGTTACTATTTGGCCGAGACCTCGAGCGCAACGATCACGCTGGGCATCAACCCCGCTCTCGGCAAGCCGGAGCATCAGGAATTTCGCTGGGTGGAGGCCCAAGCGGCTTGCCATCTCCTGCCGCCACGGCTCCTGCCGATTTTCGACTGGGCCCATCGCCGGGTTACTGGCTAATCTTCCGGATCGTCCTCCAGCAGGGAATCGGATCCGATCCAGCGTCCCGACGCCTCCTCGACGGCAAGGTAAAACTGCGTCTGCTCCTCCTTGGACATTCGAGCGACGATGCCTCTCCACCGCTCGTCCTCTTCCTGGAAAAGTCGAATCGCCTCTTCCATTTCCTCTCGGCTCATCATCGCATCGGGTTCCCCGCTTCCAGACGGTTTACGACCAAGACCCGCGTTCCGCAACCAAGAACGGCTTTCCAGGAGGAAGCTGTCCTGTCGAAAAGAGGCTGCCATCGGCTCATCGCGGACTGCTCGCAGATCAGATAGGCCGGCTTCGCTGCGGCCCACAGCTGTAAAAACTCCCCCTCCGATAGATAGAGTTCGCCACTTCCCGGCCAACTCCGCAGCACGAAGGGCGATGCCGAGGAGGAGTGCACCCAGTAGATGCGCTCCTTTCGGTTTTGGAGATAGAAGAAGAGACTCGAGAAGAAATTTGGTTCTCCGTCCGCAACGATCCGCCGCTCCGACGCTGGTAACGCGTTGAGATACCGGGCAATCTTCACCGAGGAGAAGTAGTCCTCCAACAACCGAAACCCTCGCCCGGCGTCTGCCAGGGGTAAGAACATCGCGAGAGCCAGGCAGAGCCCCGCTGCCAGCCGCTTCCCCCGCCGAGCGAGCCAGAGCCCCGCCAACCCGCCAAGAAAAAGGCTCAGGCTGGCCGACAGCAGCAGAGGAACGAATGCCCGCCAAGTGCGAAAAGGGAATCCGAAGATCGCCGCGAGAAAGGTGTCGCGCGCTTCGACCGGGGCCGCGGCAAGCGTCGGCTGCGCCAACTTCGTGTTCGACCAAAAGGCGATGGCCGCCACTCCGGCTCCCGCCGCCAGCCCGGCAATCAGAGCAAAGGGGATCCAGAACGTCCAACCGGGCCGCCCTTCCTGCCGCGTGCAGAACGGTCGAGCCAAGAAGAGGGCAAGCGCGGGATAGCAGCTCAATGCGTAATAGTCCTGTAGGGACGAGGAAAGCAGCGAAAGAAAAGTGACGAGAATCCAGAGGCCGAGAAAAGGCGTTCCCGCATCTTCATCCCTGGATGGGGGCATTGCCGTCTTTCGACGGGGCAACCAGAGTGCCGCGACAAAGAGACTCCAGGGCAGAAGAAAGATCGCCTGCTCGCTCAAAAAGAGCGGAAGCCGGACTGTTCCCGCGTCCGGCGGAATCCGACGATTCAGGGCATGACCGAACTGCTCGTTTCCGAACTGCTCGAAAAGAAAGCCCGGCAGCCTCCTTTCCATCGCCACGTACCAAGGGATGACCAGCAAGAGGAAGAGAGCGATCCCCTCCCATCGGAACAGAGGGATCGCGACCTTCCGCCACCGGCCGGAAAGGAGAGCGAGGATTCCTAAGACTACGAGGGGGTAAAAGAGGGCATGCAGGCCCTTGGCCATCGTGCAGAAGCCGATCGAGAGCCAGAGACCGATCCCGTGCGAGCGCTTCTCTTCCTCTGTGAACGCCTTCCAGAGGAATAGGAAGCTCCAGGCAATCGAAGCCGCAAGAAAGATCTCCGGCATGAGGATATGGCCAAAGACGAAAGCGCCGAATGCCGTGCCCAAAATCAGGGCGGCCATCCATCCGAGACCACGCCCTCCGAGGGTAAGGCCGAGGAAATAAGTGGCTGCCATCCAGGCGATTGCGGCCAGAGCCTGGGGCAGACGCGCCGCAAACTCGTTTTCCCCGAAGAGGCTCGTGCTCAGCAAGATCAGCCAATAGAGGAGGGGAGGCTTCTGGCATCTCGGCATTCCGTCGAGCGTGGGGACGATCCAGTCCCCTCGCGCGCGCATCTCGCGCGCGGCCCCCGCATAGAGCCCCTCGTTATCGTCGAGGATGACCGGACTCCCGCTCCCGGCGACGTAAAGAACTCCGAGAAGCAAAAGAGAGAAGAGCCCCAGAGCGTCCGCGCCACCGCCCCCCGAAGCGACGAAGGAGAAGCGCCGAAAGAGCGGTCGAAGTCGATGCAAGCGATTCTTGTCCTCGTGCCGTCGCCCCGGGCCATCCGATCGACGGGGAAAGAAGCGTTCCCGTTCGCCTCTGGCCGCTGGTTCACGGTGACTTCTCCCCGTGGATCGCAAGAGTGGAGAGAGCTTTATCCTTGCATACCATTTTTCCGCCGCCTAGCAAAGAAGAAGGCGAGCAGAAGCCCCGAAAACGCTCCCGCCACGGCCGCCAGTAGCTCCCAGAGCGGGGAGACGGACATCCCGCGGACCTGAACCGAGGGGACGACCGACATTCCCGGCCCGACGGTTTCCCCCGGCCGGATCGGCTCATCGAAAAGGATCTTTACCGGAACCCTCTGTACGACCTTGACGTAGTTCCCGGTCGCGTTTTCGGGCGGCAGAAGGCTGAACTGCGCCCCGCTGCCTCGCTGAAGGCTATCCACGTGCCCCTTGTAACGATGGTCAGGATAGGCATCGACACGAAAGAAAACGGGTTGTCCCGGACGCATGAGGGTGATCTGGGTTTCCTTATAGTTGGCGACTACCCAGACATGGGAAGGAACGATCGAAAAGAGCGTCTCGCCCACCTGAACGTATTGGCCTTTTTCGACGGTCCGCTGCGTAATTCGTCCCTCTTCCGGAGCAAACAACTGCGTATAGCCGAGTTGCAGCTGGGTGAGACGGAGATAGGCTTCGGTCGAGAGCTTCGCAGCCCAGGCGCCGTCCAGTTGCAACTGCGAGACCGACGCGCTACGGACGAGTTGCGCCATTCTTTTCCACTCCGTGTCAGCCCAATCGCGGTTCGCCTGTGCCAGAGCCACCCGGGCCTGGTAATCCCTCGGGTCGATCTCAATCAGAGGCTGACCCTTCTTTACGTCCATGTTGTCGTCGATGTGGTAGCCCACCACATGCCCGGCCACCTTGGGCGAAACACGGATGATATGGCCGGCAATAAACGCGTCGTCCGTCGTCTCGTTCGCAAGGAAGGAGACAAGAAAACGGAGAGCAACCACCGCCCCGATTCCCCCGACCACGGCGAAGAGAATGACCGACGCGAAAAACCGGAGGCCCCCGCCGTGCTCCGGGAGCTTACTCGATTCCTCCCCTCGCTCTGGAGACGATTTCGTCACCGTCGCGGAGGTTGGTTCGTTTTCGTTTCGAGTCTCTGCCATATCCCTATGCTTCCCCAAGGGAAAGCGTTCTTGACGTGGAGCAAATGTAAGTGATTACTTATGTGGCGCTGCCCCTTCATGTCAACCTCTCTTCCGCCGGTTCGCGTCTCGCGCAGCCGGGACAAGATTATCGCGTCGGCGACCTCTCTCTTCGCGGCACGCGGCTTCAAGGGAACGACGACCCGGATGATTGCTGATCTCGCGCAGGTCAACGAAGCACTCATCTACCGGCACTTTCCGAACAAGCAGGGGCTCTATGCGGCCATCATCGAAAAAAAGATCGCGACGCTCATCCCCTTGCTGAATCGACTCCGGCAGGCCGCCGAAGCGAGCGAAAGCATCGAAACGGTCCTTCGCGAGATTGCCCGTGAGATGTTCGCTTCCGTGGAAGAAGATCCGCAATTCTTGCGGATCTTTTACTTCAGCGGACTCGAAGGGCACGATCTTTCCCGAATGTTCTTCGAGGCTTATATCGAAACCTTCAATCAGCACCTCAGCTCCTACTTTCTCTCCAAGAGTAGGGAAGGCGTGATTCGCCCGATAGACCCAATTCTGGCCGCACGCGCCTTTGCCGGCATTGTCCTCCACAATCTGGTGGTTCAGACGCTCTTTCCGGAAGCCGAGCGAACGCCCAAGGGGAAGGAGGCGATCGATGCCTTCGTAGACCTCTTTCTCTACGGGATTCTCCCGCAGCCTTCTTGACCTTGCCCGCTCGCGGGTAGACCGCGAGCTTGCCTTTTGTCGCAACAGCGAGGATCTTGGACTCCAAGGTCCGGTTCAAGAAGAACGTTTTCCGGGAGCGTCCGCCTTCCCCGGTCGTCTTGCGCATCATGAAATCGCGCCTTCGTCACTTTTGGGACTTCCTCAAAGACCACGCACGCCACCCCCACCGAAAACTCTTTCACCTCCGGGCCGACCCATTCCCCCTCGCCCTTGGCTTTGCCATCGGCATCTTCTACGGATTCACCCCATTTTTCGGCTTCAAGACGCTCCTCGCTCTTGTTACCGCCTGGCCGCTGCGCGCAAACTTGGTTGCAACCGCTCTGGGAGTGGCGGCCCATGACATTGCCCTGCCTTTCGTGCCGGGACTTCTCTGGCTCGAGTACCAGATCGGGTCTTTTCTCCTAGGCTACGCCAATCACGCTCCTGCCCTACGCATGGGACACCTTGTACTTCGCGACGTGGTCAGCTGGAATGGCCTGATGCGATGGGGATGGCCGATGACGCTCGGCTCGCTTGTGATCGGCCTGCCGGCGGCGGGAGCGACGTTCTTCCTCGTGCACCGAGCCCTGCGCCGTTACCGGGACAATGGATCGCCCTCGGAAGGCAATCCCCCAACGCCGCCTCCCCCGAACGGAGGGCCTCCGCCCGTCAGCCCCGACCGGGTGTCGTCGGCTTCCATCCTGCCCGTGCAAGCTCGCCCAGCGCCTGGAACTCGGCCGCGCTGAATTCGAAGGCCAGCGCGTCTCCCTCAACCTGCGCGGCTCTTCCGCCATCGGGAAGAAGTGCTCCGATGCGGAGCGTCACCACCCTGGATGCTTGGATCACCACGGTGGCCTCCGGTTTGCTCAGGCCAAATTCCGGCCGCACGGGACCGATCCAGCGCACCGCGCGAAGTTGAGAGAGCCGGCTCACCGCCATTTTGGCCTGCGGCGCCGCCGCTCCTTCCGCTCCATTGAGCAGAATCCGCCCATCCGGCGAGATCCGAATCGTAACGGAGCAGGAGGGGAAGGCGAGCCGCACCTCCTGAACGTCCTTGGGTTGCAGTTGCAAGACTTCCCGGTTCTTCCACTGCCACGCCTCTTTCGGAAGATCCTGCAGCCATTGCGAGGCGATGCGATAGATGAACGGCTCTAGCGAGTTTTTCACGTAGGTACCGTCCTTCTCGCTCTTGCCGATCAAGAGTTCCACGGGAGCCGGGCTGCTGCCTCCCGCTTCCACCGTTTGAATCACAACCTTTCCCTCTGGATGGCTCAATCCGAATACACGGAGATCCGAAGGGACGTCCTGGACGAACGCCTGGGTCTCCAGAGATCGCAACGACCGCAAGAAAGCCTCTACCCGCTCCAGATCGACGATCCCTTTATAGCCGTCGCCGTCAACAGTCCATCCCTGGCTCCTCTTTGCAAATCCGATGCTTTTCCCGTTCTCCTCAACCTGGAGACGAACCACTTCGCTTACCGAAAAGGACGGTACGACATGGCGATCGCGCACGCTCTGGAAAAAGCCCCGAGCCATATGCTGCACCATGGCCGCAGGGAGGGTGAAGACCGCATTCCCGGAGAGCTTCTTGGCATAGACGTCGCTCGGCGCGCCCGGGACGGGAGAACCGATGAGCAGCCTCTCCTCCCTCGGTTTTTCCCCTTTCTGATCGACCCAGATCTGGTCGCTCGGACTCGCTAACCCATACTGATTCAAGGAGGCGCCGTCATCGGAAACAAACTTTCGAACCCGAAGCGTCGTCAGCGAAGAAAGCCATTCATCGACCTTGGTTGCATCGGCACGAGCCGTCAGCGGCTTGAGGAGTTGCCACTTCGTCCCCTGGCGCATGACCTCGACGCTCAGCGGCGCACTCCCGGCCTGCTCGACACCGCAACGCTGGACAAAAAGGCTGTCGAACCCAAACACGACCCGGTTTCGAAGGTCATCGGCGCTCTTATTGAGGCGATCGGCGACTGCTGAGTTGACGAGATAGACAGGAGCACCCGGGTCTTGCGCCGCTCTCGCGTAGAGAAGATCCCGCACGGCGGTTTTCCTCCCGATGGAAAGCCCACGGGTCTCCTTCCCCTCTCGAAACTCGACGGTCAGCGAAGGCGCAGCCAGGCCCCACTGCTTGAGAAGCTCGGCATTTCCCACCTCTTTGGCCGGTATCGTCCTCTCCGATTCCAAGAACTCGAGCTCGGTTAGAAGACGTTCCACGGCGGAATCATCGGCCTCCGCGCGAACGGGCGAAGCAATCCACCAGTGATTGTCCTTCTTCTCGAGCGTCACGGAATGGTCCGGGGCGGCGATGCGAAGCCAGTTCACATCCTGGCTCTTGAAGCGAAAGATCTGCTTTTCGGTGCGATGCTGCTCTTCTGTGGACTGCTTCCCCCGATCGACCAAGGTGATGTAACCAAATAACACCAGGGCAACCAACAGCAATAGAAGTCCAGAACGAAACTGTTTCACAAACCGTGCCTATTTTCTCCGCGCGAAGTAGACGGCGACGCCGAGCAGAGCGCAAGCCAAGGGTACGATTCCCAGAGCAAAGCTGCTCGCCGACTGTCTCTGGAATGTGGGGACCGATAGAGAAAACTCCTGCGCGGCTTTGGGAGAGATTCCCAATGCCACCTCTCTCTTGAGCATCCAGTTGAGAACGTTCAAGAAAAAGTCGACCCCCACCCCGTCGATATACTGGTTGACCAAAAATGCGGACGAACCGACCGCGACGATTCGCGTTCCCACGACATGAATCCCCTGGCCGGGAACCTCGCCCCCATCATAAAGCATCGCCAAGGCCAGAGGCCCCGGAATGTCCATCCCTTGATCGCGTTTTGCATTCTGCTCGCCAACCTCCTTCGGATCGGTCTCGCCCCAAAACGCCTCCGGAGTCTGCACCAGAGGGATCACGTTCTGGGCGTTGGCGTTTTGCGGATCCCGAACAGGGCTCAGCGAACGAGCATCGGGCATCTGCAAGCTCAAGCCCTGCAGTCCCCGAACCGCCGGGTGGTCCGCGTAACGAGTTCCCAGCGCGGTGGTAATGAGGATCTCTCCGGTCATGCCTCCCACTTTCCCGAAGACAACCACCTGATCGTTATCCACCTGAATTCCATACTTTGCCAGCAAGGGTTCGAGACCCGAGACGCTTGCCGCTCCTTCCAAGAAAAAGAGCTTCCCTTTCGCGGCCACATACTTCGCGATTGCATCCACTTCCGGAGCCCGAAAGGGAACCTTCGGTCCCGCGACGATCACCGCGTCGGCATCCGACGGGACCATCGGAAATTCCGCGAGATCCAGCGGGATCGTTTCGACATTCTCCCGGCGAATCCGGAGGTCGATCTCTCCATATCCCCCCGGGGTGCTCATGTTCCCAAACTCCCGCTCTCCATGCCCCGTGGTCACGTAGACCTTCAGCAGCTTTCCCTCCACCAAGGAGAGGATGGCAGCCGTGAACTGCTGCTCCCCTTTGAAGGCCTTGACTCGCGGGGACTGCCCGAGCATCGCCCCCCCCATGTCGTAGTCGACCATGTCCTTGTCATTGACGAACTTGTGTCGATCCCGATATTCGAAGATCACCACATTCTCCCGCAGGTCGAACTTGAGACGCTTGGCCAACGCTTCGGCCCGATCCAGATGCAGCGCGGGATCGACATATTCGATCTGCAGCTTATCGCCCGCTACGTATCTGTACTGCCGGAGCAGATTGTCGATTTCCGTCCGGACCGGCGAGTTGTTGACCAGGCAGACGGTCACCCGGACCGGCTCGGTCAGGGAGCGGAGAATGTGGATCGTCTTTTCGGATAACTGGTAATACCTGCTCTTCGAGAGGTCCTGCCGGTAATAGTACTTGTATCCCAAGTAATTGACCATGATCAGGATCGCCATCGACAAGACGATGGTGAGGGCGTTGTTGAGCCGCAACTGGAGACGAAGGGGATGGGAAGGGGAATGGGTCTTCATGAACGAGTCATCAAGAACGGAGCCGCCGCCACTGGAGCACGCGTTCGGTGAGGAAGAGGAAAAAAACCATACCCGAAAGACTCAAGACCAGAGGGCGGGAATCGAAGATGCCGCGAGAAAACGTATCCATCTGGTCGAGGAAGGAAAAATAAGTGACCAGATCCCGTGTCTGGCCGATCAAGCCCAGGTAAACAACGAAAGAGAGCGAGAAAATCGCAAAGATCGCCCCGAAAGAAAGAATGGCGGCGACCATCTGGCTCCGCGTCAAGCAGGAGGCAAAAATCCCGATCGCCAAAAAAAGACCTCCCAGGAGCAGCAGCATCGCCAGGGAGAGAAGCTCCATGCTGCCGCTCGATCCCAAAGAATGTCCCCAAAGGAGCCGCAATCCGAGAAAATCCAAGGCGAGCGGTAGCCAGAGTACGCTAAAAAAGCTCATGGCGCCGATGAACTTGGAGAGAACGATCTCCCACTCTCGAACCGGTGCGGTCAGGATCATCTCAATGGTACCGGATCGATTTTCTTCCGCAAAGCTGCGCATCGTCAGAATCGGCGCCTGAATCAACAAGAGAAACCAGAAGAAAAACGAGTTTACCGAAGCCTGAAGCAGGGTGAAATCCTTGATGTTGTTGCTCGTCATGTACTCGAGCCAAAACGCGAAATTGAGCCCGTGGATCACGGCGCAGGCAAAAAGGACGATGTACGCCGTCGGGGAGATAAAGAAGCTCTTGATCTCGCGTTGGATGAGAACCCAAAGAACCATGATCTACTTTCCTTTTCTTTCTCGCGAAGGCTTCGCCGCCGGGAGAGGAGTTGACGATCCCCTGCCTAGGCAAGACGCCGCCCTTTTCATCCTATGCGGCAGGATCAATCCTGTGTAAGCTCCACGAAAATATCCTCCAGGGAAGCCCGTAGCCGGGACATCTCCCGAAGGCGCCAGTTTTGCTGCTGTACGACCGAAAAGATCCCGTCTCGAATATCTCTTCCCGCCTTGGACGCGATCTCGAAGACAGACCATCCGTCCTGTTCCGCACTGCAATGCACCGTCTCGACGTCCGGCAGCCGGGCAAATGCCCGCTCCCCTTCCGCCGGGCGGCAGGAGACTTCCAGTCGCACTCCCGCGCCTCCTCCTTGCACCAGACGCGCAAGATTTTCCGGCGTGTCGGCAGCCTCGATCCGTCCCCGATGAAGGATCAACACCCGGGTGCAGACCGCTTCCACTTCGCTTAGGATATGACTCGAAAGCAAAATCGTATAACGCTCACCCAGGGAGCGGATCAGATCGCGGACCGAACGGATCTGATGCGGGTCCAGGCCGATCGTCGGCTCGTCCAGGATGAGGAGATCCGGCTCATGAACCAGGGCGTCGGCCAGCCCGACCCGCTGCCGATAGCCCTTCGACAGGTTGCCAATGATCTTCTGTTTGACGTCGTCGAGATGACAAAGACGGTTGACGGCCTCCACCCTTTCTCTGACCTTGCTCCTCTTGACGCCCTTCAGGCGAGCCCGATAGGAGAGGTATTCGTTCACCCGGAGATCCGTATAGAGAGGCACGTTTTCCGGCATGTATCCCACGTGTCGCCGGGCTTCCAGGGACTCCGCCACGATGTCGTGACCGGCCACGGCTACCCGGCCGCCCGTGGGAGGCAGATATCCGGCCAGAACGCGCATCGTCGTCGTCTTGCCGGCGCCGTTGGGCCCGAGAAATCCAACGATCTCTCCTTTCTGCACGGAAAAGGAGATTCCTTGCACAGCACGGAATCCCGCATAATCCTTGGTCAAGTTTTCAACGGCAATCATCGCTAGAACAGAGTCCTGGCACATAAAAACATTTTGCCCGCTTGTCAAGTTTGTCGCACTGTCACCCCTGCAATGAAAGTGATTGCGATCGCCAATCAAAAGGGAGGAGTCGGCAAAACGACCACCGCGATCAACCTGGCGGCCTGCTTAGCGGAACAGGGGAAGCGCGTTCTCCTGATCGACACCGATCCTCAGGCGAATGCAACGAGCGGCCTGGGCAGCGTGGTTCCGCCCGGCGGAAGCCTGCGCTCCGTTCTCCTTGGAGAGAAGCGGATTCGCGAACAGATCGTCTCCACGCTCCTTCCGCATCTCGAGCTTGTTCCCTCAGAATTGGAGTTAGCCGCGATCGAAACGGCATTCGCCGCATCGGAATCTCCGCTTTTCCAGCTGCGAGAGGCCCTGCAGCCGCTTCGCGAGGACCAAGACTACGATATCGTTCTGCTCGACACTCCCCCTTCCCTCGGCCTTTTGATGGCCAATGCCCTCGCCGCCGCGGACCTAGTTCTCATTCCGCTCCAGTGCGAGTATTACGCCTTAGAAGGACTTTCGAAGATCCTCGATCTTCTCCCCAAGCTGGGAGCGGTCGAGAGCGGAAAGGGCACGCGCATCCTGGGGATCCTCATGACGATGTTCGACGTAAGAACCAACTTGAGCCAACAGGTCGTCGAGGACGTTCGCCGACATGCTCCGGAGCTTCTTTTTCAAACCATCATTCCGCGCTCCATCCGCCTTGCCGAAGCGCCAAGCCATGGGAAGCCGATCACCGCTTACGACCCATCCAGCGTTGGTGCCGTGAGCTACCGCCACTTCTGCACCGAATTCCTGAACCGCCTATCCGCTTAGCCGCCGCAGGGTCTCCTGCCGGAGCCAATCGTTCGCGGTCGATTCCCCACGCTCCGCTGGAACCGCAGGCGTCATTCTGCCAGGCTCGGAAGCCGGCTCCGGCGTAGAAGCGGGAGGCAGAGCTCCGCTCGAATTTGCATGATCGGGAAGCTCCCGGCGAAGCACCTCCTTGACGCTTGCCATCGTCGCCCAATGGTCGTGCATTTCCGTCCGCAGGTTCTGCAGCTCGCCGCGCGTGCTCTGCAGTTCCCCCCGCATGGTTTGGGCTTCCGCCCGCACCGTGCGCAGCTCCTTCTCCCAAGCGCCAAGGTCGGTTCGCACCTCGGAGACCTCGTGCGACACCTCCTCCAATCGGCCCAGCACGCGCTTCAATCGAAGCGCGAGCAAAACGAAGCCGATGAAAACGATCGCCACCACCGCGCCAATCAGGGCGCCCACCTGTTCCCAACTCATTCTTTCCCTCCTTCTTCCATCACTTTCCTGACACGCGGATGGAGCTCCCATCCGCACACAAGCCGTCCAGACAGGATCACCTCACGCCCGAGGGGGCGGTATCCTGCGATGGTCTCCCGCAGGCCCTCTCCCGGGCTCCTCACCCTTGAGCCTAGTCCGCTACTCAAGTTCCTCCTGAGAGCGGACCGCGGCTCCCTCTCCGCTCTTGGTGCACCCGGCAGGGGTCGAACCTGCAACCTTTGGCTCCGGAGGCCAACGCTCTATCCAATTGAGCTACGGGTGCGTTTCCCTCTTCAAGAAATGGACCGTTGCGCAGATCGTAAAGTCAATTCGCCGGGATGGCGGCTACGCGATCCGCGAGAGCGGACTTTTCTAGCCGCCTTCGCCCTCCTCCTCCTTGGCCAGCTTTGTGGGACCCGATCGACCCAGAAAATCCTCCACCAGCAACAGACGCTGATTTCCTGCTCTCTGAATCATTTTCAGCAGCTGATCGACGGAGGATACCTCCTCCAGCTGCTCCTTCACAAACCAGTGAAGAAAGGTCTCGGAGGTGAAATCGCTCTCTTGACGGGCAAGGCGCAAAAGGGAATGGATCTCCTCCGTGACCCGCAGCTCTCGTTCCAGGGAGAGCGTCACGGCGTGTTCGGCGTCGCGAAACTGCACCTCGGGTGCGGGAATGGAGGGAATCGCCACGTCCGCATCGTTATCGACCAAGAGCTGGAGAAAACGCATCGCATGTCCTCGCTCCTCTTCGGCCTGGCGAGCGAAGTAAGCGGCGAGCCGCGGCAAGGCGGCCTTCTCAAAGTAGGCGGCAATCGCCAGATATTGAAGGAAGGCCTCCAGTTCGCTCCCGATCTGCCGATGGAACTCCGGAACGATCTTTGCGCTGATCAGAGTGGTCTTCATGCCGATCGTTAGCGTGCAAGGGAAAGAGCTATCCCGCAAGCCAAAACGAATCCCGCTTGCCGCCAGTGGAACGAGCGATCGCCGCTCTATTCCACCTTGAGCACTTCGATATCGAAGAGCAGCACGGCATTGGGGGGAATCACGTCTCCCGCTCCATCCGCGCCATATCCGAGCTGGGGAGGAATGATGAGCTTGCGTTTCCCTCCCTCGCGCATGGTGGCGATCCCTTCGGTCCAACCGGCAATGACTCCCCGCTGGCCCATGACGAAGGTAAATGGCTTCCCATGAGACTGAGAGCTGTCGAAGACCTTGCCGTCCTCCAGCTTCCCGACGTAGTCCACGGTGACCCGCTTACCGGGTCCAACCGGATTTCCCTGGCCCACCACCAGATCGACATACTTTAGCCCCGATGGGGTCGTCACGATGTTCTCCTCCCCCGGTTGCGCCGTCTGTCCGGGTGCCTGCGGGGGTTGCTCCTGGGCACGCGTTGTTCCGATCCCCACAAGAACGGCAAGAGCGACGGCGATGAAAACCCCTCTCATTGGGGCGGCATCCTGCTTTTTTTTGCGAACCGCCACAAGCGAAAAGGAAGCGAAAAGGCAGCCGTTCTTCTCTGCTGCCCTATCGGGTTTGTCGCGCTCCGAGAGCAATCTGAGACCGGATTTGCTGGGCAAGCCCCGCGTCGACCTGATCGAGCTTTTGAAGCTCCAGATCGCGCTCCGAAGGCCGGTGAAGCGCGTCTTCCAGCAGGGCGAGGTTCGCGATCGGACGAACATCGCCTGGGAGAAACGCCTCGGCCTTTTTCCACGCCAGGGAAGCAGCCTCGTACCGGCGGATCTCTCGAAAGACCACGCCCAGGTTGAACCAAGCCGCGCCGAAGGTGGGATCGACCTCGATCGCTTTGCGATAGGCCTGGATCGCCGTGCGGGCATCTCGAGCGCGCTGGCTCAACACCGCCAGATTGAACCAGCCTTCCCGGTCTTTCGGATTGAGTTGAACCACCCGGAGGAAGGAGGCCCGGGCGAAAGGAAGCTGATCGCTGCGCAAGAGTGCCAGCCCCAAATTGAACCAGGCCGCGCTATTCTTCGGCTCGAGCAGGGTCAGCTCGGTGTAGGCCGAGGCCGCGTCTTCCCATCGCTTTGCCTGTCGACAACTCTCCGCCAGACCCGCCCAGGCGCGAACGGACTGGGGATTGAGCCGCGCGGCCCGGGTGTAGGCCTTGACGGCCTCGTCCCAGCTCTGGGCTCTGAGGAGGGCCTGCCCAAGCGCGAGCCACGCGGAAGTATGCCGAGGCCGGAACCGAAGATAGGCGCGAAACTCATCGCACGCTTTTTCCCACTGTCCCTCGGCGAAAAAGCACTTTCCCAGGAGAAGGGAGACCTCCGCCGTCGAAGCTCCCCGTTCCTTCGCCTCCAAGATCGCGTCGATCGCGGGCCCGTAACGGCCCCGCGCCGCCTCGACCTCTCCGAGCAGGAGCAAGGCGGAAGGGTCCTGGGGGAAGAACGCGACTACCTTTTTCGCCGCGAACTCCGCCTTCTCCAGCGCCCTCGCCTGCCAATAGGAAAACGCCGCAGCCGTCCAAGCCGACGGCGACCGCGGAGCCGCCTGCACGAGGCGATCGGCCGCCGCCTCCGCTTCCTTGGGGCCAACCGCAGCTTGTAGATCGCGCCAGGCCGGGCTGCTCGTCACGGCGGGATCCTGCCCTCGCGCCGCCACCTTTTCCAGGCTCTGCCGCATCGCCGCTGCCTCCGCCGCCAGATCCACGCGATCCAGCAGTTCCAACGGTGCGCTCACTCTCGCGACGCCCAGCCGATGACTGTCGGTATCCACGACCGTGACCAAGCCGACAAACTGATCCCGTTCGTTAAAGACGGGGCTCCCCGGCAGGATCTCCTCTACCTTGCCGCCAAGCCAGAGAAGATCCCCATTTCCCGAGGGAAGGCTCGGCCCGGACAACCGGAGAAAGGCCGCCTCCTGCTTGGGCTCCTCCGGGCTCGGCCGGGGCACGGTGAAGGTTTCTCCGCCTTCCGGCGGGAGGTTGTCCGCCGCCACGATCCGGACCGCTGAAAGATCGGCTCCCTCCACCTGCAAGAGCACCAAGCCCGTTCGGGGATCGGAACCGAGCCAGCCCGTGCAGCGCACCGGCCGAAAGTTCCAGCGCTTGGCATCGATCCGCGAGGCGTCTTCCAGGCCCGACGTCACGGTGAGCAGCCGGCCGTCGGCCGAAACGACGATCCCGCGAAGGGTCCGCTCGCCCCCGCTCTTCGTCACCACGCGAAGGTCGACCAGGCGGCTTTCCCAGGCCTCGGAGCCGGCATGCACCCGGGCCGGCGCGGCCCACCCGGCGACTCCGGCGGCAAGCAAGGCCAGGGAGATTCGGCATGCGTTCCAGCCAGAGCCGCGCCTTTTCTGATTGGTCATCCGATCTCCCCTCGAAACAAGCTGACTATGCGCGCCCGTACGCTCATGGCAAGAGCGCCTTTGTGATGAAAATCGTCTGCTTCCCCGCGCCAGAAGGAAGGCGGGGCCACTCTGCCCCGCCTTCCGGCTTCTCGCGAAGAGCGAAATACGTCCGAGCTTCCCGCTAAAACTTGAAGACGACGTTCCCTTCGATCCAGAAGGGCCATCCCGCGATGAGCGAGCTGTCGTCGAAGGCTCGGCTTCCGGCGGCACCCAGGCCGAAGGGTAGCCAGTAGTTGTTGTTCGTGAAGTTATAGATGTAGAGGCGCGCCTCCCACTTCGGCTGCACATAGAACACCTGGGCGTTCAAGATGTACTGCGTCGGGATCGAGGCACTGCCGAAGTAGTCGAGATACTGGTTGCTCATCAAGATCCCTTGCAACGTCCCTCCCAGCCCCATGTCCGAGGTGTAGGTGATCGTCGCACTCGCATACTGCTCTGGGAAGCCGATCATGTTGTACAGCCCCGAGGGAA
>JAQUAR010000207.1 GCA_028687155.1 Methylacidiphilaceae bacterium
CAAGACGACATGGTTAATCCGGCTGTTCGGAGAGTCGAGACTGCCTCCTGGAAAGGTGGTGACCAGGGGAGGAACCGGTGCCTTGGTGCTTAGCAAGCGCCGAGGGAGAGCGCTGCCGCGAGCGCGAGCATCCCATGCGAGAGAGCCGCTCGCACGGTCAACTTGCGCGAGCGGCTCTTCATGCAGTAATACGATAGCAAACCGGGCCTGGGTTTCACCAGCCTCCCGTTCGAGCCGCTTATGGACTCGTCGACGTCACCGGCACGGCCGTCGAGGGCGTGCTGGTAAAGGCCGCTGCGGAACCGACCCCGGCGCCTACGCCAGCCAGAACCGCACCGACAACGATGAAGGGCGTGTAGTCGGGATCATTTTCCAATTTCGTGTTAAAGACCCCGGACTTCACAAAGCCCAAGTACTTTCCATGCTTATCGAATACGGGCGTGGCGCCCGGAAGGGTCGAAGGAACCTTCGACTCCGCGATCGGATGGGAGAGCGGAGGCACTACTCCCGGGCTCGAAACAAATCCACCCCCTTTTGGCATGTAGCCGAGCGCATGGCCGTCAGCCCCATAAACAGGCTTGGCTCCAGCAGGAAGATCCGCATCCCCTTCAGCCAGGCCAGCCGGACGCGGGGTGCGGCGGATCTTTGCGGTTCCTGCACCCAAATCCACTGGATTTGCGGAGCTCGCCACGGAAACCCGATGCGTTCCCAAGTCCTCCACTGGAAGGTTCCCCTTGGTCATGAAGACCGAAGTGTTCCCGAGAGGTCCCGCAAGGATTTCCCCATCCCGGATCTGCCCTTTCTCCGAGGCGGCCTGCATCTTTTCAGTTTGAAAAAAGGCAGGGACACCCGCCGGAAGGTGAAAGCGCAGAAGACCCGACTCTACATTGGCGCGCAGTCCAGCTTGGGTTTTCTCCAGAACTGCGGCCCCATAGGGACCAAGTTCCACCCAGCTTCCATCGAGCACAGCAACCCGAAGCATTCCACCTTGAGTCTCTAGCCGTGCCCCGCTGACTGCCGGGAAGGGCCCACCTTCCAACGGAACCCGAAGGCCGTTTTGGACGAGAATTCCCGTACCCCTCACTTGCCCCAAGGGGGTCGGGGAGCTCGAAACCGCCCAACCTGTAGAGAGGAATGCGGCAACGATTCCCATTACCGCAATGCCTGTCCGTCTCCCGAACATGCTCCTTCGAGCAGCCGAACCAACCAGTCGCCGTTTGTTATCCATTCGTTTTCTCTCCTCGTTATGGTCTTACTTCCAAGTTTACCCGATTCTCCATGAGTAAACAATCAAAAGATGAACCGCGAGTCAATCCGTTTCTAGACTGTTTGCGTCGCAAGGCTCTCACTTCCCGTGACCCCGGAAGACCGCGGGAATCGTCCGGAAAAGGATCTGAAGATCGAGCCAAGGGCTCCAGTGCTCGATGTAGTAGCGGTCGAGCTCGACCGCGCGCTCGAAGCGGGGGTCGCTCCGGGCCTCGACCGCCCAGAGGCTGGTCATCCCCGGCTTCGCATCGAGCCGCCGGAAGTAGCCGACGCTCAACTGCTCGTAGCGCTCGACCTCGTCGGGCGTCGGAGGCCGGGGGCCCACCAGGCTCATCTCGCCTTTGAGCACATTCCAGAGCTGCGGGAATTCATCCAGGCTGTACTTGCGCAGCGACCGCCCCAGCGGGGTGACGCGAGGGTCGTCGGCCATCTTGAACATCGGTCCCTGGCGCTCATTACAGGCAGCCAGTTCCGCTTTCCTGGCCTCGGCGTCCGGCACCATGGTCCGGAACTTCCAGCAGGAGAAGGATCGGCCCTTGCGCCCGATCCGGGTCGAGCGGTAGAAGACGGGGCCGCCATCCTGGAGCTTGATGGCGATCGCCAACCCGAGAAAGAGGGGAGAGAGCAGGAGAAGACCGAGGAAAGAGCCCGCAAGGTCGATCGCCCGCTTGAGAAGGAGGTAGAGCACGGGAGCCGGCTCCCAGTGGAGGGGAACGATCGGCCGGCCGCCGACCAGCTCGAGCGCCCTCCAGTCGGGCTTGGTGGTCATGCCTTCCACCGGGGGCATGGGCAGGAGCCAGACATTCTTGCGTCGCTGACGAATTTCAGTCAGCACGGTCTCCCACTCCGCTCTGTCCAAGCGGCTGGCGATAAAGACCTCGTCGACGAGGTAGCGATCGAGGACCCGGGGTAGATCGGCGATTCGTCCGAGCACTCCTTCGGCGGGCTCGCCGTCATCGAGGAAGCCTCTGACGAAGACGCCGAGGTGCGAGGAAGCCGAGAGCGCGCCCGCAAGCTCCCGTCCACGGGCATCGGCTCCCACGATGAGCACGTGGCGCCAGCCGTTGCCCGCGTCGACATCCCGCCGGGCAAGATTCCAGAACAAGACCCGCCAGGCAGGCAAGACAACCAGAGAAATCCCGCAGAGCCAGAGGACCATGAGGCGGCTGATCGGCATCCGCGCCAGATAGAAGACCACCATGAGCAGGACCGTGCCTTGCAAGACGCCTTTGGCGACCGCCCAGAGCTCCCGGCTCTCGCCCCTCGCCCAGGCGAGCGTATAGACCCCTTCTCGCTGGAGGAAGAGGAGGACCAAGGCCAGATAGAGCAAGAGGAAGCCCAGGTGACGGTAGCTTCGCGCCCAGGTGATCGCTTCGCCTTCGAAAGAGGTGCGCAGCCAAAAGACCACGACCCCAGCGGCAAGGATGCAGGCGCTGTCGACGAGGATCGCCAAGCGGTCCCGACGATGGCCCCGGCTGCCGGTCAATACTTCCCGGACCGCTCCCCTTCCCGCGATCAGAGGTAGATTGGGGGAGGTCATGACCAGCGGCTCCCCCCGACTCCACATTTTTGAGGAGAAGCTGCCGCCCTTGGCCGCTCCGCTCTCAGGAACGCCAGACTCCTCTTTTGTGACCTGTAAAAATAAGTCACAGACATTGGCCTTGCGGCCCAACCAACGCAGGCGAATCCTATGGGCTGCCCTGTTACGGGCTGCCCTCTTACTGCCGCTCAGGCTTGTACCAAGACAAAAGGGGCATGGGCAAGCGCAATCCGCAGCGTGGGCTTTGGGGCGTTAAGACGTTTAAGGCTTCTTATGCTACCGCCCGGGCATTCCTCTTCGGCGGGAAGGTGCCCGCCGGCGACGGGGAGAAAGCGGCGAGAAGCAAAAGGGCATGGAGTGGCGGTCTCCCCAGAGGGCAAATCCTTTGCGAGTTTTCCGTTGACCGGCTGCGGCAGAGCGGGAACCCTCTTCTCGGAAAGGGAAAAGAGAATGGAAAGCTTGGGAATTGGGCTGCTCGGGGCGGCGGTCGGGGCGGCGGTCGTCTGGCTTTTGGGACGGGGGAGCGGGGCTGCGCTGCGCGCCAAGCTCGGGGAATGGGAGAGCAGCCGCGGCCGATGGGAAGCGGAGCTTGCGGAGAGTCGGCGGGCCGGGGAGGAAGCGGCGGCCGCCCTGCGAGGGGAGACCGAACGGCGGGCGGCAGCCGAGGAGAAGGCGAGCCGGCTCCCCGGCCTGGAAGCCGAGCTTCTAGCAGGCCGGAGAGAGCTTGGGGAGATTCGGATGCGGTTTGCCGAGCTAGCGACCCGGCTGGCCGAGTCCGAGAAGGCGGCCACGGAGAAGCTTCTATTGCTGGAGGAAGCCCGGACCCGGCTGGGCGATACCTTTCGGGGGCTTTCGGCCGAAGCGCTGCGGCAGAACAACGAGGCTTTCCTGGCGCTCGCCCGGGAAAACCTCGCCCAGTTTCAGGAAGGAGCGAAGGCCGATCTCGAAGCCCGGAAGACGGCGGTGGAGGCCTTGACGCAGCCGATCCGCGAATCGCTCCAGAAGGTCGATGGGAAGCTGGGAGAGATCGAGCGGAGCCGGATCGGGGCCTACAGCGCGCTCCACGAGCAGCTCAAGACGCTGGTGGAGACCCATCTGCCCCAGCTTCGCAGCGAGACCGCCAACTTGGTCAAGGCCCTCCGGCAGCCGGTCGTCCGCGGACGGTGGGGGGAGATGCAGCTCCGGCGGGTCGTCGAGATGGCGGGGATGGTCGAGCGTTGCGACT
>JAQUAR010000208.1 GCA_028687155.1 Methylacidiphilaceae bacterium
TTCGCAGAAGCCGTTTGACGAGCAGGTTTCCCAGCCCTTCCTGCGAAACTATCTGGATGCGCTCGACTTCAACCATACCATTTTCCTCCAGTCGGACATCGATGAGTTCGAGAAAAAATACGGAGCCACCCTTGGGGACTACACCCGGCGGGAAGATATTTCTCCCGCTCTGGATATTTACAATCGGTTTCTGACCCGGGCGGCGGAACAGGAGCACGGCGTGGAATCCCTGCTCTCGGAGCCCCATGACTTCTCCAAGGACGAAACCTATCGGCCGGATCGAAGCAAGCTTCCATGGCCGAAGGACGAGGCCGAAGCAAGCGCTCTCTGGAGAAAGCGGGTAAAATATGAGCTTCTCCAAGGGCTGCTTGCCAAAGAGAACCCGTCGCAGACGCGAAAGACCATCGCCCGCCGCTACAGCCGCTTCCTCAAGGAGATGCGCGAGGCAGACACCGAGGAGATCCTCGACTATTATCTCAACGCCCTTGCGCACGCCTACGATCCCCATTCGGATTATCAATCCCCGAGCGAAGCCGAGAACTTCGAAATCAATAGCATCAAGCTCTCCTTAACCGGAATCGGAGCGGTGCTGAAATCGGAAGACGGCTACCCGAAAATCGTCAGCTTGGTCCCCGGCGCTCCCGCCGATCTCGACAAAAGGCTGAAACCTAACGATCGGATTGTCGCCGTCCAACAGGACCACGGCGAACCCGTGGACGTCGTGGACATGAAGCTGAACAAAGTCGTCGAGCAGATTCGTGGCGAGCGCGGCACTAAGGTAACCCTCCTGGTGATTCCGGCGGATGCCAGCGACGAGTCGGTGCGTCGGTCGATCACTCTCTCGCGCGACGTGGTCAAGCTCACCGAACAGCACGCGAAGGCTTTTGTCTATGAACGCCCCGCTACGCAGGGCAATCCAGCCGAGCGGCTCGGGGTCATCCAGCTCCCGGGATTCTATGAGAAGTGCAGCGAGGATGTCGCGCTGCTCTTGAAGCGCCTGGAAAAAGAGCGCGTCTCGGGAGTGGTGCTCGACCTGCGACGCAACGGAGGGGGGATGCTGGAAGAGGCGATCAACTTATCCGGCCTCTTTCTTCGTGACGGGCCCGTCGTTCAAGTGAAGGACTATCGCGGACGAACCCAGTCTTTCCGCATGACCGGAAATCATCTCTGCTATACGGGTCCACTGCTTGTTCTGGTCAGCCGATTCAGCGCGTCCGCGTCTGAGATTGTCGCGGCCGCGCTTCAAGACTACGGCCGTGCGGTGGTTATCGGCGATCAGACGACTCATGGCAAGGGCACGGTTCAGACGCTGCTCCCCCTCTCCGACTACGTCCCCTGGGACTTTCACGGGGATCCCGGCAAGCTGAAGGTGACGGTCCAGAAGTTTTATCGGGTGACCGGATTGAGCACGCAGCAACGGGGGGTCGCCTCCGATGTGGTCCTCCCATCCATTGACGACTATCTCGAGCTGGGAGAATCGTCTCTGCCCCACGCGCTCCCTGCCGACGCCATTCCCCCGGCCTCTTTCCAAAAAGCAAGCGGAGAAGCGGCCTTCCTACCCACCCTGCAGAAGCGTTCCTCCGAACGGGTAGCGTCGAACCCGGACTTTGCCTACGTCCTGACACAGATCGACCTCATCAAGCGCAAGAACGAGGATAAGGCGATTTCTCTTAATCAATCGGTCCGACTCAAAGAGAAACAGGAGGCGGAAGCGAACAAGACGGCCCTGGAGGCAAAGCGCGCCCACCGTCCCGCGGCAAACGAAAATGTCTATTACCTGGATATCGACTCCGCGAGGAGCCGTAAACCGCTCAAACTTCTGCCGCGATCGACGGCGAAAACTTCCGCCGCGGAAGCGGCCGGCGATGGGTCGGCCGTCCGAGATCTTGAAGAGAAGGGTTGGGACGAGGGCACTCCGCAGGTCGGCAACGACTTCACTCTGGAAGAAGCTCTGAACATATTGGGAGACTACGTCACCCTGCTGCAGAAGCCGGGTAGTACTTTGGCCCTGCGAAAAGACCACTAGAAAGTAAAAGGCACTCTCCTGCTTGATTGAGACATGACCACACCGAATACGATTGAAGTTGAAGGCACCATCGTCACCATCCTTCCCGGAACCATGTTCCGGGTTGAGTTGGACGAGAGCCAGCACCAGGTTCTTGCGCATATTTCCGGGAAAATGCGAAAGCATTTCGTTCGACTGACATGCGGCGATCGGGTCAAGTTGGAAATGTCTCCACACGACCTGACCAAAGCTCGCATCCTCTACCGGCTGGATCGTCCCTCTCAAGACAGGCGTCCCGCGCGTAGGACGCAGAGATTCCGGCGAGGGGGTCGTCGGCACTAAACCACCGCGCCTCCGATACGGTGCACAGCTCCAAGCCGCCAAAGAAGGGGCGTCGCAATTTTCTCTTAGACGTCTTGTTGCCTTCGCTCTTCGTGCGGCAAGGGGGCGTTCGTCTCTCTCCTACCTTTCCTTCTCTCTCCGAAGGTCAGGTCTGCTTGACATGGGTTGGGCATGCGTCTTTCCTGATCCAAACGCCCCGGCACAATATCCTGATCGATCCGAACTGGGCCAATTGGATGCTCGTGATCCGCAGGCTCAAACGAGCAGGCATCGCCATCCGTGACCTCCCGGACATCGATTTAGTGCTCATCACTCACGCTCATTTCGATCATCTCAACCGGAGGTCCCTTCGGGAAATTGCTGCCCGGCAGCCCGTAGTCGTCCCGTCCGGAGTCAGCAACCTGGTGCATGACCTGGGTTTCGAGCAGGTACGGGAGATGGCCTGGTGGGATCATTGGGAGTTGCAAGGGCTCTCGATGACGTTCACACCCGCTCATCATTGGGGCGCACGGTACCTCGCGGACAGACATCGTGGCTACGGCGGCTATTCCCTCACCTATGGCGGGCGTACCGTCTATCATTGCGGGGACACCGCCTATTTCAAGGAGTTCCCGGAGATCGGGAGGCGTCTCCGGCCGGAGATCGTCCTGATGCCGATCGGCTGCTACGATCAGCCTTCGAAACGAGTGTCACACATCACCCCGGAGAAAGCCGTTCAAGCCTTTCTGGAGCTACAAGGCAAGATTCTCATCCCCATGCATTTTGGAACCTACAGGATGAGCTACGAGCCTCTTCATGAGCCTGCCCATCGGCTACTGGTTGCCGCGAGCCGCGCAGGCGTCCTTTCCCAGGTCCATTTTCTACACGAAGGGGTTCCGCAGGTCTTTTGAGGAAGCGGAATAGAACCGCGGCAAGCACTCCGCTCGGGCCGGAGACCTGCTCTCACGGCTTGTGCCGCCTCTGCGGACGAAAAGTGAGGCAGATTTCCATTGTCACCCCTGCGAAGGGTGGAATATGGTGACAGACCATCCAAGGGATCGGAATCCCGGCGAAACTTCCTCTCCTCCGTTCGGAAGAGGGATGCTTCGAATAAACCAGGGAGCCATAGCTCAATTGGTTAGAGCGCTGCCCTGTCACGGCAGAGGTTGCGGGTTCGAGACCCGTTGGCTCCGGTTTAACGACCTATGCTGCTAGCCGCCATTTCTCGCAAATTTCGTAGCCGAGGCGCCGCAAATGGGCTCGGATGCGAGGCGTGGCGCTGGTTTTCCACCGGAGCTGTATGACGACATACTGCAAGGATGGGAAACCAAGCCCAACGAAGCAGACAAGCCCATTGTGCAAGCCGCAGGAGAAAGCTTGTGAGAAATGGCGGCTAAAGCCATGGCCCGGCGCGGAGGGCAATTCCGCCTTCTGCCAGCGACCCTTGCGCCGAGGAAGATGGCTGGTTCGCGCATTCCTGCTGCTCTTCCTCCAATCTCCCTTTCTCCTCCTTCCCCAGAATGGACACGCCGCGGCTCCGAGCGTCTTGATCCGATGGTATGGCCACGCTTTCATCTATCTCATCGCCTCTTCCGGCATCCGAATTGCCATCGATCCTTTCGGTGACGAAACGGTCCACTATCGCTTCCCTGCCTCTCTCCAGGCCGATGTCGTCCTGATCAGCAACGAAGCGAACG
>JAQUAR010000209.1 GCA_028687155.1 Methylacidiphilaceae bacterium
AACTCGCGCGGCTCTACCGCAAGCGAAAGCGGAAGGCATCGGCGGTCGACTACGACGATCTCCTTTCGGAAGCCGTCCGGCTGCTGCGCGATCAGAACGCGATCCGAGAGGAATACCAGGACCACTCCCACCACATCCTGGTCGACGAGTACCAGGACACGAGCCGCCTCCAGGCCGAGTTCATCCACCTTTTGGCCGACGGACACCGTCAGATCATGGCCGTGGGAGACGACGCCCAGTCGATCTATTCTTGGCGGGGGGCCGACATCCGGAACATGCTGGCATTCCCGGAACGCTATCCCGACTGCCGGGTCCTCTACCTGCGTGCGAACTATCGCAGCACTCCGGAAATTCTTTCCCTGGCCAATGCCGCGATCGCGGCAAACCGGTTTCAGTTTCCGAAGGAGCTCGCCCCGGTCCGGAAGAGCCATCTCCTCAAACCTGCGGTCGTCTGCTGTCCGACCGCCAATGGGCAAGCCTCCTTCGTCGCCTCGCAGATCCAGACTCTGCGAAGGGAAGGAGTCCCCTGGGAAGAGACTGCCATTCTCTATCGCGCCCACTTCCATGCGCTGGAAGTCCAACTCGAACTGACTCGGGCGGGAATTCCTTTTGAGATCACAAGCGGCCTCCGTTTTTTCGAGCAAGCCCACCTGAAGGATGTCGCGGCCTTCCTGCGCCTGGCGACTAATCCGCGGGATTCCATCGCGTTTTCCCGAGTGGTCCGGATGTTTCCGGGAGTCGGCGAGAAGACGGCGAATCGTCTCTGGGAGGAGTTTTCCCAAAAGGGGGATCTCGCCGCCGTCGTTCCACCCAAGTCATGCACGGCTTCCTGGAACCAGTGGATTTCGCTCCAACGGGAGATCGCCTCACCCGCGCTCCAGCACCTGCCCGCGGCGCAGATCGAGAAGGTGATCGACGGCTGCTATCGCGAGCAGGTCGAGGCGCAGCATGCGGATGCGGCCCACCGGCTGGAGGACCTCTCGCAACTGGTCTCGTTTGCCGCCGAATTTCCGGACACCGATAGCCTTCTCACCCAGCTGACGCTGCTGACCAACACCGATCGTTCCAACTCCCGGGAGGGAGTCCACCTCTCGACGATCCATCAGGCCAAAGGCCTCGAATGGCGGACGGTCTTCGTGATCATGCTTGCTGACGGGCTCTTCCCTTCCGGTCGTTCCACCGAATCCCTCATGGGGGAAGAGGAGGAACGCCGGCTCTTCTACGTAGCGACCACTCGGGCGCAGGACCATCTCTTCCTGGTCTACCCGCGCTACCGCGCCTCCCACTACGGAGAAAACTCGCTCCGTCCCTCCCGCTTTCTTGCGGAGATTCCTCGAGAGCTCTACAGCGATGTCCGCCCCTCGCGCATCGGATGACGACGAACAAGGCGCGCAGGATCGGACCACTCGATCCGCAAAGGCGACCAAAAAGCGGTTCGGCGATCGGACGCCGATCGAGTAGTTTTTGAGAAAGAAAGGTTCCGACGAATCATGGCGTCCGCCGATTTTGTTCATCTGCACGTCCATTCCGACTACAGCTTGCTCGATGCCACCTGCCGGATTCCGCAACTGGTCCAGGCCGCGCGCGACGCCGGGATGCCGGCCGTCGCCCTCACCGACCATGGCAACCTCTACGGCGCGATTGAATTCTACAAAGCCTGCAGGTCGGCGGGGATCAAACCCATCCTCGGTTACGAAGCCTACCTGGCTCAGGAAAGCCGTTTCGGCAGGAAGGGCGGCCAGTCCGGAACGAGCCACATGACCCTTCTGGTTCGCAACGAGGAGGGTTACCAGAACCTCCTCCGGCTGGCGACCGCCGCCTACTTGGAGGGCTTTTATTACAAGCCCCGCGTCGACAAGGATCTTCTGCACGAGCATGGGCGGGGGCTGATTGGAACGACAGGCTGTCTCAAAGGGGAAGTCCCGCAGCGGCTCCTCGAGGGCGACATCGACGGCGCCCGCCAGGCAGTGGAGGCGCTCGCCTCCTGTTTCGAGCCCGGCTGCTTCTATCTCGAAATCCAAAACCACGGGCTGCCGGAGGAAGCCGTCGTCCGGGAAAAGCTCGCCAGTCTCGCCGAAGAGATGAGCCTGCCCCTGGTCGCCACCAACGACGTCCACTACCTCCATAAGGAGGATGCCGACGCTCACGACGCACTGCTCTGCATCGGCACCGGCGCGCGGCTCACCGAGGGCGCGCGCAAGCGGTACGGAGCTCCCGAGTTCTTCTTCAAGTCGGCCGAGGAGATGTCGAGCCTCTTTCCCGGCCATCCCGAGGCTCTGGCGAATACGGTCCGGATCGCCGAGAGCTGCCGGCTCGAGATCGGGCTAGGCGGCAACCACTACCCTTTTTTCGCTCCCCCCGTTGGAAAGAGCCAGGCGGACTACCTACGGGATCTCTGCGAGAAGGGCCTGGAGAAACGCTATGGAAAGCCAGGGGAAGAGCTTTGCCGCCGGCTCGACTATGAGCTTGGGGTGATCGAGAAGACCGGGTTTATCAGCTACTTTCTCATCGTTTGGGATTTCATCGACCACGCAAAGCGGCGGGGCATTCCCGTGGGACCGGGCCGCGGCAGCGCCGCCGGCAGTCTGGTCGCCTACGCGCTCGGGATCACCGACATCGATCCGATCCGCTACGGCCTGGTCTTCGAGCGCTTCCTCAACCCGGAGCGGATCTCCCCCCCCGATATCGATATCGACTTCTGCTATAACCGCCGCCCGGAAGTGATCCAATATGTCCGCGAAAAGTATGGCGAAGGCTCCGTCGCCCAGATCATCACTTTCGGCACGCTGGGCGCCAAGATGGCCGTGCGGGATGTTGCGCGCGTTCTCGGCCTCTCCTACGGACAGGCCGATCGCCTAGCCAAGATGATCCCCACCGATCCCTCGATGACCTTGGAGCGGGCCCTTCGCGAAAGCCCCGATCTTCGCGCCGAAAGCGAACAGGAGGAGGATGCGCGGGAGGTGCTGCGACTCGCCCAGTGCCTAGAAGGCCTGACGCGTCAGCCGGGCGTTCACGCCGCCGGGGTGGTGATCGCACCGGCCGATCTCGTTCAGTTCGTCCCTCTCGCCCGGGGCGAGCAGGGGGAAACCGTCACGCAATGGTCGATGGAGCCTCTGGCCGACGTGGGCCTCCTCAAGATGGACTTTCTTGGACTCAAGACGCTCACCGTCATCGCCGACACCCTTGCGGCGATCCGGGAGCATACCGGGCATTCCCTTGAACCCGGCTCCATTCCGCTCGACGATGTCGCCACCTATGAGCTTCTGGGCGCCGGCAAAACCGTAGGGATCTTCCAACTCGAATCTCCAGGAATGCTCGACCTCTGCCGTCGGCTCAAGCCGCGCAACATCGAGGATGTGATCGCGCTCGTGGCGCTCTACCGTCCGGGCCCCATGGAGAACATCCCGGCCTACGCCGACCGCAAGCTCGGCAAGATCCCGATCGAGTATGCCCATCCTTTGCTCGAGCCGATCCTGAAGGATACCTATGGGGTGATGATCTATCAGGAGCAGGTGATGCAGGCCGCGAGCATTCTCGCCGGCTATTCCCTCGGGCAGGCCGATCTCTTGCGTCGCGCCATGGGAAAGAAAAAGCCCGAGGAGATGCGCAAGCACCGCGACCTCTTCGTGCGGGGCTGCGAGAAGAAGAACCGGATCCCGGAAGAACAGGCGGGGCGGATCTTCGACACGCTCGAAAAGTTCGCGGGCTACGGCTTCAACAAGGCCCACAGCGCCTGCTACGGCCTCCTCGCCTATCAGACCGCCTATCTGAAGGCTCACTACCCGGTCTTTTTCTTGAGCGCCCTTCTCTCCAATGAAATGGGGGACAGCGACAAGGTCGCCTCGCTTGTTACCGAGGCGGGGCGGATGGAGATTCCCGTCCTTCGCCCCGACGTCAACCGAAGCGAGGCGCGCTTCACCGTCGAAGGCGGCGGGATTCGTTGGGGCCTGGCCGCCATCAAGAATGTCGGTGTCGGGGCGGCGGAGACCCGGGTCCAG
>JAQUAR010000210.1 GCA_028687155.1 Methylacidiphilaceae bacterium
CCATTGGAGAACCGGCAGATCCGCCCGCGTTCTCGCCTGGGTCCGGCGTACTCCGGCAAGCCAGCAGTGGTCGCGCAATTCCGCCAAGGCCCGGCGCATCGGCTCGACCTTGCGCAGTTCATTATATCGATTCAGCCCCTCTACTCCGTTTTCCCAGAGTCGCCCGTGCAGAGCCTCGAACCAAGCGGCGGAAAGCGGAGCTTGCACCACGTGAAGCCGAAGCCCGAGCCGCTCGGCAAGCAGGTCCGCGTAGCGGTAGGTTTCGGGGAAGAGATAGCCAGTGTCGACCAAAATGACCGGAATTTCGGGCCGGAGCCGCGTAGCGAGATGCAGGAGGACGGCCGCCTGGATGCCGAAGCTTGAGCTCAACACAACGCGGTCACCGAACCGGTCGAAGGCCCACCGAAGACGCTCCACTGCACTCTTCCCTTCCAGCGCCGTTTCTGTTTTCCCGCTTTCCCCGGCTTGCCCCGCTTTGCCCTCGCTCCCGCTTCCCTCCTCTGTTTGACTTTTCTCCAGATTGGGAGGAGCGGAAGCAGCGCCGCGGACTTCAAAAATAGTTGGCTTTTCCATATCTCTCTTTACTCTATAGACTCATGAGCAATTTGAGCAAGCTTGAATCGCAGAGCGTTTTCCTCTTGAGAGAGGCTTACCGGACGTTCCAACGCGTCGGAATGCCTTGGTCGATGGGGAAAGACTCGAACGTGCTCCTCTGGCTTGCGCAAAAAGCATTCTGCGGCCGAATCCCATTCCCGGTTCTCCACATCGACACGACGTACGAATTTCCGGAAATGATGGAGTTCCGCGCCTGGGCAGAGAAGCATTACGGTCTCCAGCTCATCGTGAAGATCAACGAAGAGGCGATTGCCCGCGGCGTGGGCTACGAAACACACGACCCCATCACGGTAACCCACGAGCTCAAGACCGTCGCCCTCCGCCAAGCCCTGGCCGAATATGGATGGGACGCTCTGATCACCGGCATCCGCCGGGACGAGGATCCGACGCGGGCGAAGGAACGCTATTTTTCGCCGCGCTCATCCGAAGGGGAATGGAACTACAAGGACCAGCCTCCGGAATTCTGGAATCAATTCGCTCTTCCCCCTAAAGGGACGGGCGGTCATGTACGGGTCCAGCCCCTGCTCGACTGGACCGAATACGACATCTGGCTCTATATCCGCCGGGAAAAGATCCCGATTCCCCCTCTCTATTTTGCACGGAATGGCAAACGCTTCCGCTCCATCGGCTGCCAACCGATCACGCATCCGGTGCCGAGCACGGCCTCGACGGTGGACGAGATCATCGCCGAACTCTACGCCACTCGCACGTCTGAGCGGGCTGGACGAGCGCAAGACCATCACGAGCGAAACGCGATGCAAAAGCTTCGCGCGAAGGGTTTTCTATAAGAAAGGGCAAATCTACCATGCATTTTTCCACCTCTGAGGAGGTCTCGCCGATCGTCGTGATCGGCCATGTCGATCACGGAAAATCGACCCTGATCGGTCGTCTGCTCTTCGATACGGGCTCTGTCCCGGAGGGAAAGGCGGAAGAACTCGCCCGGGCTGCCGCTGCCGAGGGGATGCCCTTCGAGCACGCCTTCCTGCTCGATTCCCTCCTCGAAGAACAGGCTCAGAATGTGACCATCGACACGACGGAGATCCGCTTCCGGACGAAGAAAAGACGGTATGCCATCATCGACGCTCCCGGCCACAAGGAGTTCCTCAAGAACATGCTCTCCGGCGCGGCGAGAGCCCACGCGGCCGTGCTGGTCGTCGATGCCCAGGAAGGGGTTCGCGAGCAGACGCGCCGGCATGCCATGCTGCTGCCCATCCTGGGGATTCAGCACATCATCGTGGCAGTCAATAAGATGGATCTGGTCGACTTTTCGGAAAGCCGCTACCAGGAAATCGCCGGAGCCCTGGCGGCCCTCTTTCAGGAGCTCGGCCTGCCGGAACCCACCTGTCTCCCGCTTTCCGCTCGAAGCGGAGAGAACATCGTCAAACCGAGCTTGCCCATGCCCTGGCACATCGGAGGATCTCTTCTCGAAGCGCTCGACTCGGTTCCCTCTCCCCCCGGCCTCGAGGCATTGCCGCTTCGCTTCGCCGTGCAGGATGTCTATCGCCGCGGCACCGAACGGCTGATCGCAGGGCGCGTGGAAACGGGTACCCTGCGCGCCGGAGATGACCTTCTTTTCTGGCCGGGCCGCAAGCGAGCCCGCCTGCGCGCCTTTGCGGAATGGCCGACCGAAGCGACGCCTACGGAAGCTTCCGCCGGTCGGTCGACCGCGCTGATCCTGGAAGAGGAGATCTTTATCGAACGAGGGATGATCGGCAGCTCCCTCGAAAAAACGCCGATCGAGGCGCGCGAATTCCCTGCCAAGATTTTTTGGCTCGGACCGGACCCTCTCAGGGTCGGAGAAAATTACGAGCTCCGCCTAATGACGCAATCGGTCGGTGCGCGCGTCATGGAAGTGGACCGGGTGATCGACGCGGAGACCCTCTCCGTCCAAGACTCCTGCAAGCCGGGAGTGGAGGCGAACGAGATTGCGGAGGTACTCGTTCGCACGCAGCGTCCGCTTGCCCTCGACAATGCTTCCGAGATTGCCCAGACCGGACGATTCATTCTGGCCAGAGAAGGGAGAATTCTCGGTGGCGGAATCGTTCTCGGTGCCCGCTACCCGCGAGCTTCCCTGCCTCCGATTCAAAGCAGCCCCCTTTTCTGGACGGAAGGGGAGATCGACCGGAACGAACGGGCGCGCGCACAGGGGCATCGCGGAGCAATCCTCTGGTTCACCGGTCTCTCCGGAGCCGGAAAATCGACACTCGCCTTCCAGTTGGAGGCCCAGATGTTTCGCCGGGGGATCTGGGCCTACGTTCTCGACGGGGATAACCTGCGTCATGGACTCTCGAGCGATCTCGGCTTTAGCGCCCAGGACAGGAGAGAAAATATCCGAAGAGCGGCGGAAGCCGCTCGCATCCTGGCCGATGCCGGCAGCGTGGCGATCGTGGCCTTGATCTCCCCTTTTCGCGCCGACCGGCGCAAGGCGCGGGAAATCGCCGAAGCCGCAGGCATCCCCTTTCGAGAGATCTTCGTTCACGCCCCCCTTGAGGTCTGCCGGGCGCGCGATCCGAAGGCGCTCTATGCCCGGGCCGAGCGTGGGGAGATCTCCGAATTTACGGGAGTTGATTCCCCCTATGAAGTTCCCGAAGCAGCCGAGCTTGAGATCCCGACCCATCAGCTCTCGCCCGCCGAATGCCTTGAAACCTTGACGAAGATCACTCTGGAGGCGATTGCTCTCCCGGATCGGCCTTCCTTGCGGAAAGATCCCGCGGCGAACATCTAACCTGCTTGGCTCACAAGCGTTCGCCTGCGGCCTGCGAAATGGGCCTGTCTGCTTCGTTGGGACTTGGGTTTTTGGCCCTAGGGTCGTCTCAGGCAACAGAAACAATCGTAGGCTCAGCCTCGCCAGACATTCGTAGCGGGCGGAACTCATCTTGTTCGACCAGCTTGTTCTGTCTCTTCGGCGTCTTCGCCGCGCGAGGCCGCGGCATGAAAGTGCTTTTTCTGGACGAGTCGGGCGATCACAACCTCGCCGTGACCGACCCGCCATATCCAGTCTTTGTGCTCGGCGGCGTCCTCATGGAGCGAGCCTATGCCGAGGGACCTCTTGTCGAGGCGGTCGATGCGTTCAAGCAGAACCTGTTCGCGCGAACCGACATCATCCTGCACACCGCCGACATCACGAGAAACCGTAACGGCTTCGAGCGGCTAAAGGAGCCCGTGTTTCGCGCCCGCTTTTACGAGCGGCTCCACGACCTCGACCGCGCACTCGATCTTGCCTGGTTGATATCTCAAGCTTCCGGGCATGCGCTTCTTGGGGGTGAGCGACATCGAAAAGCGCGTGCTCGGTCTCATTCTACGGCCAAAATCAGCAAATCTCGCTGGGCTACCACTAGCCGCCATTTCTCACCAATAGCG
>JAQUAR010000211.1 GCA_028687155.1 Methylacidiphilaceae bacterium
AAGCTCGTCTTCGCTCAACCCCCCTCGGGATGCCTGATTGGCAAAAACCAGGTAACTATCGTAATCCACGCGCGGGATAGTCTTCGGGGAGTAGCGATAGCGCAGGGCGATCCGCCCCTCGGCATCCACGGGAATCGTCCGGAGTCGCTTCCCTCGCCGGTCGCGAAGGATGATGGCGTGACCCAGGCGCACGGTCGCCTGGGCCAGATCCGCCCCGAGGTAGACGGCCCCCGCCTGTAGCGCCAGAGAAGGAACCAGCGCCTCCTTGACTCGGAAGACCAACGGAAGAGAGCGGACCTCCTCGGAGCCGACATCGAGATTGGCCAACCCGACAGGGCTTGCGCCGGCAAAGGTTGCTCCCGGCCAGATCACGGAGCGATACTCCGTCAAGCCGCCGAGGTTGGTCGAGGCCGGAAGGCGCATCGCCCCGGGGGGGAGCGCCCCTCCCTGCTGCTCGCCCAACAGCGCATCCGCCGCGAAACAGACATGCTCCATGCGCCGGACAAGAGAGGCAAAGGTCTGGTCGAAGGAGTTCATCTTCCCCCCGTTTTCGTTCAAGAGAACCTCGAAGACGACACTCTGAGGAATCTGTTGCAGAAGCCCGCGCAGGCAAAGGGCATATTCGAGCCGAGGCCATGGCCATGGCCGGTCAGCCGGAATGTGGTCGATGGCGATGAGAGCGAAGTGGCTGCTCTTCGACTCGGAAGCGGGAATCTCTTCCCATCGGGTGACCTTCTCCTCCCATCCCGACAGGATGCCCTGATAGGCAAAGAGCGTCAGAAGAATGGACCAGAGGGCGGCCAGCAGCCCCGCAATCCGCAGGCTCTTTTTCTTCTGCGGCGGCAATGCGGACCTTGCCGGAGACGGAGAACCCTGGTCAGTTTGCATCGGGCAGTCTCCCTCGTTCACGATCCCGCTTCGCAGGAAACATCCGTTCCAACTCTCGTTCCCACCGCCGGACGCGATATTTCAGGACGCGTGCTTCCTTCTTTGCCTCGGCTAATCGCGTCCGAAGCCAGGCCTCGACTTTCGGCCCCTTCGTCTTCTCCCACGCGCCTCGTCCGCAGCCCCATGCCAAATCTTTTCGATAATTGCCGAGATCTTGAAGCAAGCGTGCCAGGGTCTTCTCCGCTTGGGAGACCCTTTCGGCCAGCCAGGAAAGGGGCTCGCCCTCGACCAGGGGGCTGTCGTTCTGGAGGCACATGGACTCCAATAGGTCGAGGTCTCCCGCCTGATAGGCGAGTTGGACAGCCCTCCACTGCTCCATCTGATTCCCATCTCCCGCCCCATTCACGTCGGGATGGAGCCTTCTGGCCATGATCCGGTATGCCCTTTTCAGCCGCCGCCGCCTCTCCCCCGTCTCCCCGCCCTCTCGGATTGCCCAATCGAGGCACCCGCCCTTCGAATCCTCCGGCGATCCGGGTTTCTGCGAGGGACGCCCGGAGGAGCGGCGCTCCAACAGATGACGATAAGCCAAGGCAGGACCTTGCGCTTTGAGGCAGCTCATCGATTCGACCTCGAAGACGAGCCGTCGGAGCTGATGGAGACATTCTTCCGCTCGTGCCAGTTCCCGCGCCAATCGTGGAAACTGCTTTTGGGTCCAGCAACGGAAGCGCTCGCGTTCGCCGGATAGAAACGCATGGATGCGTTCGCGTACCCGGCCGAGCCGTTGTTGGATCCGCCGGTAGCGCCTCTCCCAGTCTTTGCGGATCGATCCCTCCTCTACGAGCAAGAGGGAGCGACAGGGCGGGGAGAGCGGCCGGGAAGACCGACTTCGGAAGCGGGACCGTCGCAAAGAGGAGCCGCCGTTATACAAGTTCGCTGGATCCTCCATCTGCCAGCCTAGGCCGAAGAGGTCCCTCCACAAGGAAATGGATTCGCTCGGACGGCTGCTCGGCGCTCGGAAAAAAGCCGCCTCCACATGAGGTCGAGGCGCCAGAGACCTCTAGGCGTATGTGCTAAACAGTGCCATCCTGCCATGAGAGCCACGGTCGACATGCTCGGTCCGTTTGACGCCGAAGCGCCAAACGCGCATGCTTTTCCCAGATTATGGAAAGCTTTGGTTTGGTCAACTATTTTGCCGCTGGTGGGCTGGTCTACGCCTTTGAAAAGGCGACTCTGGCGAGCAAGTTGATCCTCTTCCTGCTCCTCCTGGCCTCCTCGCTGAGCTGGACGGTCATCTTCGTAAAGTTCGGACAGCTTCGTTTCGCGCGGCGCCAGACCCAGCGGTTTCTCGAAAGACTCCGTCCCGGATTCTGGTACCTGCCCTATGCCAACCGGGAGCGATTCCCGGGCTCTCCGGAGCACGCCGTCTATGCGGTCGGCTTTCAAGAACTCCTTCACCAAGCTCACTTCCCCTCGGTCGTGGGAGGACCTCCTCCGGAAAAGCTCCTTCCCGATATCCTGGTGAAGCCGCCTGCGATCAAGGCGGTGCAGGGAGCGATCGAGCGCGAACTCGGCATCCAGGGTCTCTTCCTGGAAGAGCAGATGGTGCTCCTGGCGACTGCTGCGTCCGGAGCGCCCTTCCTCGGCCTTTTAGGAACCGTGTGGGGGGTGATGGACGCGTTCAGCGATATTGCGATTGTGGGAAAGGCATCCCTCGCCGCCATGGCGCCGGGAGTCTCGGGCTCATTGATCTGCACGGTGACCGGTCTCCTGGTGGCGATCCCGGCCCTTTTTGCGTACAATTTTCTCATTGCGACGATTCGTTCGCATACGATCCGAATGGAGAATTTTGCAGCAGAGCTGCAGAGCGAGCTGGAACGCTCCTTTCTGGAGCCCGAGTCATGAGGCGCTTGTCCCAGAGAATGTCGGGGCGAGGCTTTGCCGAGCTGAACGTGACTCCCATGCTCGATTTTGCCTTTACCCTGCTGGTCATCTTTTTGATTACGACCCCGCCCCTGGAAAGCGGAATCGACGTCTCCCTTCCGCAAGCCGCCGCCAACCGTCGACCTCCCAACCCGAACTCGGTCCAGACGGTCACGGTCACTCGGGCGGGCGGTCTCTATTGGAATCGCGAGCCGATCACGATCGCTCAGCTTCCCGGCCGGATTGCGGAAGCACTCCGGCTCCACCCGGATCTGGCGGTTGCGGTCCGGGCCGACAAAGATCTCCGGTATCAGGATCTGGTCAGCGTTTTCGACACGCTCCAAGCCGGGGGAGTTCCCCAAGTGGCTCTCGTCCATGCCGAGGAAGCTGCGGGCCCCCCTCCGCTGCTCCTTGACGCCCCTCTCCTTCCACCGTCAGAATGGAAGTGCCGTGACGCGTGACTCGATCTCCCGCGATCCACCCCTTCCGAAGGGGCAACCTTCCCATGCGCGGGCCTTTCGGCGAACCTATCCGCTGGTCGCCGCCGGTCATCTTCTTGCCCTCCTTCTTCTCCTGGTGCTCGCCAAGTTCGTAGCGAGCCGCCCCTCTCCCGCGGCTTTCTTCGCCCCTGTTTCCGTGGACAAAACAGGGGTCGGCAACCATTCTCCGCCGCAGGCTCGTTCCGATTCTTCGCCCTCCCCCCCCGAAAGGAGAACGCCTTCTCCGGCCGGCCGGGCGGAGAAGGCGGCGAAACCCGCCTCTTCCTCGATCCACCCCTCCCCCGTTCCCGTGAAGCCGGCGCCCTCCGTCCCGGTGATCAAAAAACGTGCCGAGCCCCCTCGGAAGCCTTCCATTCGTCCCAACCTGGTCGAAGTCAGCCGCCCCATCCCGGCGGAGGCGGCCCCTCCGAAGCCGCCTCCAGTCGCCCAGCGCGGCGTCGAGCCCTCGACAAAACCGAGCGAGCCTCAAACCGGGCCGCCCGGCAACGGAGAAGGAGGCAGCTCCTCCTCGAATGCTCCGGCGCGTGGGCCGAACTGGTACTATGCTCTCATTCGAGAGCGTCTTTACGCTGCTTGGGATCAACCTCTCCACCTTGCGAGCCAAAACCTTATCGCAAAGGTACAGATTTTCGTTGCCAAGGATGGTCACATCTCTAAA
>JAQUAR010000004.1 GCA_028687155.1 Methylacidiphilaceae bacterium
ATGCGGGAGTGGGAGATCCTTCTTCAACGACGAGGCCCCAGCAGGCGACTCTTGATAGTGAGGGTAATCGCGCGGCATGTTACAACTGCCATCCTGGTTCTGTTACTCAATGTTTACGTGGCACTAGGCCAGAAAGAGCCGCTCATCGACGTCCGGCTCTTTCTCCAGCCGCATTACGCGACCGGGGTCTTGGCCAGCTCGATCATCCTCCTGCTCGCTTTCGGCATGCTCTCCCTGATCCTTGGCAATCTCCAGTCCATGAGCGGCTATACGCCGGATCTGGCCGCGCGTTCGTTTCTGGTCGTGTTCCTCTTGGCGCCCGCCGGCTGGATTCTCGCCACCTATCTCAACCGCCACGTGGATCCTCGCTGGCCTTCGGCGCTCTTCCTGCTCGGCTTTGCCGCCTACGCCTACTGGGTGAGCACCTATGACTATTTCGGAAGGAGATCCTGGTATACCTACCTGCTCGGATCGCAGGTCCTCGAGGGATTCTGCCTCGGTGCCATCGCCACCCTGACCGCGGTCGCCCTCCGGGGGACTCCTCGTCACCGGGAGAGCGCGGCGAGCCAAACCTTGACGCTGGTGCGCACCTACGCGATGAGCTGGGGGCCTGGACTTTTGGGAACCCTTCTCACCCATCGCACGGCCTTCCAGCAGACCCGCCTGGTGGAGACCGCGCCGTGGGGCGACCCGGCCTTCGGCTTGGCGTTCGATCGACTGCTCCAGGCAGGTGCTTCCTCGCTGCAAGCCGTTCGGGTTCTCGGACGCTATGCCTCGAGCCACGCTGCGATGCTGGCGACCGAAGATGTCTTCCGCTTCTGTTCCTGGTGTTTTCTCGGGCTGGCGATTCTGGTCTGCACCCCGCTCGCCAGGAAAAGGGAACCCGCGCGCCGCTAATCGCTCGCCGGAGTGGGAGAGAGCCGCCAGATTCCCTCAGCGTACTCGTGGATCGAGCGGTCGCTCGAAAACTTGCCGACCGAAGCGGTGTTCTCGATGGTCATCGACAGCCAGCGTGCTCTGTCGCGGTAGGCCCGCTCGGCCTCACGCTGGGCAGCCAAGTAGGCAGCGAAGTCGGCCAACACGAGGAAGGGATCTCCCCCATCCAGGAGGCTGTGCCGTAGAGGAGCGAGGACCGAGGCGGGCTCCCCGGGAGTCAGCTCTCCGGAGCCGATCCAATCGAGAATCGCCCGCAACTCAGGATCGGACTCATAGACCTCCCAGGGATTGTAGCCGCCTTGGGCCTGCTCGGCCACCTGCTCGGCAGTCAACCCGAAGATAAAGATGTTCTCCGGGCCGACCTCCTCCCCGATCTCGACGTTGGCTCCGTCCAAGGTGCCGATCGTGACGGCGCCATTGAGCGCAAGCTTCATGTTGCCTGTGCCGGAAGCTTCCTTGCCAGCCGTGGAGATCTGTTCGGAGAGATCGGCGGCCGGAATGATCCGCGAGGCCCGGGTTACTCCGTAGTTGGGGACGAAGGCCACTTGCAGCCTCCCGAAGACACGGGAATCGCTGTTGATCCGAGCTGCTACCGCGTTGATCGCCTTGATGAGGCACTTGGCTAAGTCATAGCCGGGCGCAGCCTTGCCGCCGAAGAGGAAGAGCCGCGGAGGGAACTCCCCGCTCGGATTCTCCAGCAGCCTCCGGTAGAGCCAGAGGATATGGAGGAGGTTCAGATGCTGGCGCTTGTATTCGTGGATCCGTTTGATCTGAACGTCAAAGAGAGCATCGGGATCGGCGGTGAGCCCGCACCATTCCCGCAAGCAGTCCGATAGCCGGACCTTGTTTGCCCTTTTGATGGCGGCGTAGCGTTCTCGGAAGGAAGCGTCCCCGATCAACTTCCGTAGTTCCTGGAGCGCGGAGAGATTGATGATCCATCCCTCTCCCAGGGTCTCGGTGAGGAGAGAGGCCAGTAGCGGATTGGCTCCCAGAAGCCAGACCCGAGGGGTGATTCCGTTGGTGACGTTCCGGAACCGGCCCGGAAAGAGGGCCGAGAACTCGGGAAAAAGCCGGCTCTGGAGAAGCTCCGAATGGAGGGCGGAGACCCCGTTGACCGAAAAGCTCCCGATGACGGCCAGATGCGCCATGCGGACCGCCTTGGTATGGTTCTCATCGATCAGAGAGATCGCTCGGCGCTCCCCATCCGAGATCGGGTCCGTTCCCGGAACGAGCTCGAGCAGCCGCCGGTTGATCTCGTAGAGGATTTCCAGATGGCGCGGAAGAACTCGGTGGAAGAGCGACACCGACCAGGTCTCCAGCGCTTCCGGAAGAAGGGTATGGTTGGTGTAGGCAAAGATCCGGGTGATCCAATCCCAGGCTTGCGCCCACTCCATCCTCCGTTCGTCGATCAAGATCCGCATGAGCTCGACGATCGCGATCGCCGGATGGGTGTCGTTTAGGTGGATCACTACCTTTTCCGGCAGAAGGTTCCAATCCTGATGTTCTTCCTCGAAGCGTCGGAGAATGTCTCGAAGCGAGCAGCTGACGAAGAAATACTGCTGGACGAGCCGCAGCTCCTTCCCCTTCTCGGTCTTGTCGTTCGGGTAGAGAATCTTCGTGATGGATTCGCAGAAGCTCTTTTCCCCGACCGCTTCGAAGTAGCCCCCCCGGTTGAAGGCATCGAGGTCGAACTCCCGAGTCGACTTGGCGCTCCAAAGGCGGAGCAGGTTTGTCGTTTTCCCCCCAAACCCCGCAATCGGGATGTCAAAAGGAAGACCGAGCACATCGCGGCAATCCGTCCACCGGCACCCGCCCTCCTGATGCTCAACGGTTCCGTAGAGATGCACCGTTTGGACCCGCTCGGGATGGACCATCTCCCACGGGCTTCCGAATCGATGCCAATCGTCCGGTCTCTCGATCTGATAGCCGTGGGCGAAGTCTTGCTGGAAGAGGCCGAACTCGTAATGAATGCCGTAGCCGATCGCCGGCAGACGGAGAGTGGCCAGCGAATCGAGGAAGCAGGCGGCGAGTCTGCCCAGCCCGCCGTTGCCGAGCCCCATTTCACCCTCTTCCTCGCAGATGGCCTCGAGATCCGTGCCGAGGTTCTTCAATGCTGCCGCCGTGAGATCCCAAAGGCCCAAGTTGAGCAGGTTTTGGCGGAGAAGACGCCCAAGGAAGTATTCGAGCGAGAGGTAGTAGAGCCGCCGCGCCTGGTTTTTCCGATGAGCTTCTTGCGTGGCAAGGAAGCGCTCGGTCAGAAAATCTCGCGTCATCAGGGACGTGGCCAGCCACCAGTCCCGGGGAGTCGCGTTTTCTGGCAAGCGGGCCAAGCTGAAGCGAAGGTGAGCGCTGGTGCATTCCCGGATCGCATCGACCGTAGCCTCCTTGGTAAAACGGGCGGAACCAAGGAACGGTTTCATCGAACGAGGAATCTCGGGCGCAGGGAGGGCGCGGTCAAGCCTCAATCCATGGCTGCTCATGGGATCTCTGTAAATCTTGTTTGGCCTGTTCGCCGGATCTGCTTCGCGGATCTTTCTGATTGCTTCACAAAATAGCAAGACTCATGCCAGGATGTCCTGCGGTAGGTGCTCCGCTTGCCTTCGGGCTCCGTCCGGAGCAACGTAGGATCAAACGCGGGCCCGATGGATGGCGACGGAAAACCGCTGGAGTCTTCAGTGGAAACCAGCAGCGGCGAGACCCACTTGGGGCGATCCCTGCAGCTCCGGCTGCTCTGGATCGGTTCGAGTCTTCTCCTGGGGCTTCTCCTTCTAGGGGCGCTGGCCGACGCATTCTTGCGCCCGCTCCCCGTTTCCACGACCGACGATGAGATTCGGACTCCCGCCTTCCGCCAAGCGTTTTTTCAGGAGTGGCAGGCGGCGCTTGCTCGTCTGCAACAGGGCAGCTTGGGCTTCTGGGCGCCTCCTTCATCGGTACAGAAGTTTAGCTGGTGGGATCGGATCCGACAGCTTCCCAACGAGTCCGGGATCCGGCTGGCGCTTCGTCGCCACCTCGCTTCGGACGTCGACTTGCGGGATCTTCGGCCGATCCGCCGGGAGCCGCTGCCCGATGGGGTGCGCATCTCCTATCTGGTGACCGTCGAGCCGAGGAGCAGCGAGTTCCTGGTCCTGATCGGTCCTGCTGGAATCCTTGCGGGGACGCGTAAGAGCGAAGAGGGACTCATGCGTCATCCCCTCTTTGCCGAAGGCCTGTCTCCAGGACAGGTCTTTACCCTCGGCGATAAGACCTTGGTCGCTCGCGCGGGCTCCTCTTATTGCTTTCAATGGACCGTTCGGCGCGCCACCGCGGACGGCGGACTCTGGCACATCCGAGAGGTCGATCCGACCCCCTTCGAAGCTTCGCCCGACCTGGAGAGGATGGCGATCGCGACCTCAAGAAACACTCCAGTCCTTCTGGTCTGTTCCCAAAACCGGTTGAAGTAGATCGAAGCGGAGCAGGAAACGGCGTGGAAAAGCTTTCAAGATCGCCGCTCCGAAATCCGGCGGAAGACGGATCGGTATGCTGTCCTAGCTGCTCAAAAGCGATTCCCGGAGGCCGGGCAAGGGAAGCGCTTTCGGCAGCGGACTGGTCGGGTCCCAGCACAGCCAGGAGAGGCGGCGGGAGACCTACCCGCGCCGCGACGCGGCGCGAGAGGCCGACGTGCGCGAAGCCCGAGAAAGGATTGACGCTGCCTCTCTTCTCCGCCAACCTGTGAGTTGCTTCGCGCTCGTGGCGGAATCGGCAGACGCGCTAGATTCAGGTTCTAGTCCCGCAAGGGGTGTGGGTTCAAATCCCTCCGAGCGCACCATGGAAAGAATTCCCTTTCCCATCGCTTCTTCCGAAAAGCGGATCGGAACCTGTCATTACAGGCTTTCCCAGGATGCGCAGCTAGGGTCTTGCCCGATGGCGCAATCGTCGCCGCTTTCGCAGAATGAGGCACAACGGCTCGTGAAAGGTTTCGAGAAACTTGCTAAGCTCCGCTGGCGCAATGGGGGCAGGAATGGAGTTTTGCGCGCGGGGGACCTACCTCCCCGAGAGGAGGGGACGGGACTCTGCCGGCTCGGGTCGGAGCAGATGCGCTCCTTGAGCCTTCAGCCGGGCGCGATCGTGGCGATCGATGGGCCCAGGCGAACGGTCGGCGTCGCTGTCTTGAGAGAAGGCTCGGAAGAAGCGGAGAGAGGGATTATTCAGATCGACCCGATCCTCCGGGGGAACGCCGGGATCGGACTAGGGGAGAAAGTCACCCTTTCCAAGATTGTCGCGGATGGCGCCCGGCGGCTGATGCTGATCCCTATCTCATCGGCCTGGGTCCCTCGCGGGCAACGGGAGCAGCGGGAGCTTCATCGCCTGCTCGAAGGACGGCCCTTGCTGGTCGGGGATCGGGTGCGGATCACGGCGGCGGGGAAGAGGAGGGACTTCCTGGTCGCGCAGACCGAGCCCGATGGGCCGGTGACGGTGTCTGGGTCGACCGAGTTGCGCGTTGAGGCGGAGAGGAACCGGGAGTCTGGCTCCCGCGGGATCAGCTACGAGGATGTGGGGGGTCTCCACCGGGAGATGCAGCGGGTCCGCGAGATGGTCGAGTTGCCGCTACGCCACCCGGAACTGTTTGAGCGCTTTGGGATCGGCGCGCCCAAGGGGATCCTGCTCCACGGGCCGCCGGGCTCGGGGAAGACCTTGATTGCCAGGACGGTGTCGGCGATGACGAAGGCGAGCTTTTTCCCGGTGAGCGGCCCCGAGATCCTGGACAAGCATTATGGGGAGGCCGAAGCCCGGTTGCGTCGAATCTTTGAGGAGGCGGAGCGGAAGGCACCAAGCATCATCTTCTTCGACGAGATCCATGCGCTCGCGCCCAAGCGGGAGACGGCCGTCGGCGAGATGGAAAAGCGGGTGGTCGGCCAACTCCTCTCGCTCATGGACGGCCTGCGGGCGCGTGGTCAGGTGGTCGTGCTCGCGGCGACCAACTTGCCTAACCTGCTCGATCCTGCGCTTCGACGTCCGGGCCGCTTTGATCGGGAGATCATGATCGGAATTCCCGACCGGAATGGGCGGCTGGAAATCCTCCGGATCCATAGTCGGCGGATGCCGCTGGCCGAAGACGTGGAGCTCGAAGAACTCGCCGATTTCACCCATGGCTACCTGGGTGCCGATCTCGAGCTGCTCTGCCGGGAGGCGGCCATGGCTTCGTTGCGGGAGTTTCTTGCGCGAGGCTCCGAGGATGGGGCTGGCAGCGTGACAGGGGAGGGATCGCGAGAGGAAGTCACGCGAGCCCATTTTCTGGAGGCTTTGCGTCAAGTCGAACCCTCGGCGCTCCGGGAGGTCATGGCCGAGGTGCCCAACGTCCACTGGGGAGATATCGGAGGCCTGGACGACGTGAAACGCGAATTGCAAGAGGCGCTCGAATGGCCCCTGCTCCACGCGCAGCTCTTCGAGCATGCCGGGGCGAAGCCCGCCAAGGGGATTCTGCTGCATGGACCGCCCGGTACGGGAAAGACTCTGCTGGCCAAGGCGGCCGCGACCGAAAGCAAGGCCAACTTTATCGGGATCAAGGGCCCGGCGCTCATATCCAAGTGGGTTGGCGAATCTGAGCGGGGTGTCCGGGAGGTCTTCCGCCGGGCTCGTGGAGCCGCTCCCTGCATCGTCTTTCTCGACGAGATCGACGCGCTTGCTCCGTCCCGGGGAGCGGGAGGGGATAGCCGCGTGATGGAACGGGTGGTGGGAGCCCTTCTGACGGAGCTGGACGGGATGGAGGAGCTGCGTGGGGTCGTGGTGCTCGGGGCAACCAACCGGATCGACATCATCGACCCCGCACTCCTGCGGCCGGGGCGCTTCGACCTCATTATTCCCCTCATGCTCCCGGATTCACGGGAGCGCCGGGAAATTCTGAAGGTCCATCTGCGCGGCAAGCCGGTTGCCTCCGACATCGACCTGGAGTCCCTGGCTGCGCAGACCGAAGGATGCTCGGGTGCCCAGATCGAGGCGGTCTGCCTCAAGGGAACGATGCTTGCGATCCGCGAATACTTGGAAGCGAACGGGAGGGCGACCCTGGATCCTGTCTTCCGCGACTACCGGCTGCGGATGGCCCATTTGGAGGAGGCGGTCCGCTTTATTTCCCGTGGCCGCGCTTTTGCCGCCGCTCCAGAACCAATCTCAGTCATTTCCCCTCCGCCCTAACGACGGCTCACTGCCCTGGCGAAGCAGGCAGAGAGCCAACCAGGCAGCCCCGAGAGCGAGCGCAGGCTAACGCCTCGTTGCAGTACTCTTGATGGACAAGCAGAGCATGAGGTCAAGAGCACGACGTCATTCCAAGAAGCGCAGGGCCTTGGCGCCATGATAGCTGTCCTCCAGAGTGGGAATGGCACCGATTCTTCGGCCGAAGCCGCCCGAAGCAACTTGGCAGGCCTCGATCTGGGAGGCGAGGTTCCGCCTTCGTTGCTCTTCGGGCCGCTGAGAGAAAGCGGCGAGGAGTTCCAAACCGGATCGGACGGCCTCGAGGCTTGCCGACTCGGTCGACCAAGAGCCGGAGACGTCGGAACAGGCCAGTTGGTGGCGAGCGAAGCGGAGAAGGGGCGGCTCCTCGATGGGAATCTGGAAGAGGCGAGCCACGAAAAGAGCCTTCGCGCTATCGACCAGATTTTCGTGATCCTTCGGGAAGGCACCCGATTCTCCGCGAAGAGCCTCGAGCAAGGCGGAGAGTCGTTGCCGCCATGGGGCAGGGGGGGGCGAGCAACTCCATGCGGAAAGCTTTGCCATCTGGAATAAGTCTCGCAGGAGTGCGCTTGCGTCCCAACTCTTCAGCTCCTCTCGTGAGGGAAGAGGAACAACCGTTGCGATGCAGCGCACCACCGTCTCCCGGATCTCCCGTGCCGGCTTAAGGCCGAGAAGACGAACTCCTCGCTCGTAAGACCAGAGTGCGGCAAGCGAGGCGTTTCGACAAAGAGGATCGCGCTGCGCGGCAAACCAGGATTCCAGTTCTCCTCGGCGGGGAGGCATCCTGCCCAAGACGCGAAGAGTGGCAAGCGCAAAGCCTGTGTCATAGAGGTTCGACTCTTCGATGTAATCCGAACGGTAGAAACAGAAGCCCCCGTCTCGGCATTGTCGCCCAACGACGTAGTCCTGGCATCGTTCTTTCCAGTGCGTCCGCGCCACAATTGAAAAAACTCTCATACGTCACCTTTGCCGTCAGCCCAAAAAGGATTGCTCCTTGGCCCGCAACGGAGTAGCCACGGATCTAGCCGCCATTTCTCCCAAGCGTTCTCCTGCGGCTTGCACAATGGGCTTGTCTGCTTTGTTGGGCTTGGTTTTCCATCCTTGCTGTATGTCCTTATACAGCTCCGGTGGAAAATGGCGCCGCGCCTCGCATCCAGGCCCATTCGCCGCGGCTTGGGTACGAACTTGGTGAGACAGGTAGGCCGGATCCGGAGAATGCCAAAAGGAGGGCGGGAAGGTCTTCAAGGAAGAGGCAAGGTTGGGCCGGAGGACTGCCAGGGGCCGGTTCGCACCCCAGAATCCCAGCGGGCGTTTCGGGAATGGCTTCTGGCCCGGATCGACGAAGCAGCATCGCTTCCGCCTCCGCATCGGTTTTCGCGGCCGCGGGAGTTCGTGGACGACGGACGGCTTGTCGGGCGCGTGGGTGGGTTGGGCGAGGCGGTCGAGTGGCTTTGCCGGCTTGCCCGGTCCTCGGATGGCTCCAGGAACCGGACTTCTCTCCCGGCCCATCCTCCGCCCCGCCTCTTTTGTAGGGAGCGGATTTCCGCGGAGAGGATCATCGGGGCGTTTCTCGAAAAGGAGGAAGGAGATTGGCCCACTCCGGCCCTGGGAGGCTTCGGAAGTTATTCGTTCCCTGGCGGGTGGCACAACCGGCTTATCCTGGGAGATTCTCTCCTGGTCCTCGAGTCCCTTCTCTTTCGGGAGAACCGGGGAGGGGAGGTCCAGGCGATCTACTTCGACCCTCCCTATGGGGTGAACTTCCCCTCCGACTTCGAGCCTTTTGCCCGACGAAGGAGCGGGGAGGAGGAAAACGAATTCGAGCGGGTGAAGGCCTATCGGGATTCCTGGGAGTTCGGGCTCTCCTCCTATTTAAGCCATCTGCGGGAGCGGCTCGTTCTCTGCCGGGAGCTGTTGAACCAGACCGGAAGCCTCTTTCTGCAAATCGGAGAAGAAAACCTCCATCATGTCCGCGCGCTCTTAGATGAGGTTTTCGGGGAGAAAAACTTCATCCGCCTCATCTCGTTTCGCAAGACTTCGGCCCTCCCCGGGAAGTTGCTTCGGGGTGTGTCCGATTATCTCCTCTGGTATGCCAAGGAGAGGGAGCGGATCAAATACCAGGCCCTCTACCAGCGGAAGCGACCGGGAACCGAAGGAGCGACGAACTACCGCTGGGTGGAGCTGGAGCAGGGAAGCTGCCGGAAACTCTCTCCAGCCGAACTGGCCGATCCCGGTCTTTTGCCGCCAGGCGCCAGAATTTTTGCCCTAGGCGATTTGCGGAGTGCCGGGGCGAGCAAGCGCGGAAGCTTTGCCTTCTCCTTCCACGACCAGATTTTTCGGCCCTATGCGAATAGTCATTGGAAGACGACGCAGGAGGGGATGGAGAGGCTGGCCAGGATGGGGAGGCTCGTCGTGACCGGCCGGACGCTGATGTACAAGCGGTATCTTGCCGATTTCCCGGTGGTAGGATTGACCAATCACTGGGCGGATGCTCGGCCGAGCTTTCGGCGGAACCGGCGATACGTCGTGGAGACCGTGGAGCGCGTGGTGGTGAGGTGCCTTCTCATGACGACAGATCCCGGAGATCTCGTGCTCGACCCGACCAGCGGCAGCGGAACGACTGCCGCCGTCGCCGAGCGTTGGGGGAGGCGCTGGATCTGCATGGATGCCGCTGGTGTGCCGCTCGCGCTGACGCGGTTGCGGCTGCTGACGGCGGTCTTTCCGGACTATCTCCTTCGAGATCCCGAGCAGGGGCCGGCGGGAGGATTTCTCTATGCGAGGAGGCAAAGCGGCAAGGGAGAGGAGATCGGTGGGATCGTGCCCCATGTCACCCTCGAGTCGATTGCCAAGGAGCTTCCGGCGCAGGAGGAGGTTCTCGTCGATCGTCCGGAAGAGGTAAACGGCAGGATCCGGCTCTCCGGCCCGTTTTTGGTCGAAGGGCTCTTGCCGACAAGCGCCGGGGATGAGGAGTCCTCCAAAGAGGATCCCTCGTTTGAGGAGCGGATGCGGGAGGTGCTCCACCTCTCCCCCGTCTTCGAAGCGAGCGGGAGGAGGAGGATCGCACTCCAAAAGCTTCGGAAGCCGGACAAGCCCTGCCTTCTGGGTGCGGAAGCCGAGGTGGCCGGCAGATGGGTCGGGATTGCCTTCGGACCCGAGAGGCAGCCCATTGGGGAGTCCTTGCTGCGTAAAGTCGTCCGGGAGGCGGAGAGAATGGGCTACCAGGATCTTTTCGTCGTGGGGTTTGGAATCGACGCCGCGGGTCTTGAGTGCGTGCGCAGACAACAGCGAGCCGGCGTTCGACTCCACTATGTCCAGGCGAGCCTCGATCTGCTCATGGGGTCCTTGCTCAAGTCGACGCGCTCCAGCCAGATCTTTTCCTTGAGCGGGATCCCGGAGATCCGGGTGAGATCGCTCTCGGACCGAGAGGAGGAGCTGTGGGAGGTCGAGTTCGTCGGCATGACCGTCTTTGACCCCGAGAAGGAAGCGTTCGAGCTCCGAAAGGCCGAAGAGTCGCCCGCATGGTTCTTGGACGCCGATTACGACGGGCGCTGCTTTGTGCCGAGCGGGGCGTTGTTTCCCCGAACGGAGGCGTGGCAAGCCGTGGGGCGCGCGCTGGGGGGAGCCATGGCGGATAGGATGCAAAGGCAGCTTTGCGGCGGGACGAGCTCCCGGTTTCGGCCGGGAAGGCACCGGAGGATCGCCGTCAAGACGATGGATGACCGCGGAACGGAACTGCTGGTGGTGAGAAGCTTGGCGAGGGAGAGGGCGAAGTAGCCGGGAATGCTCCGGAGTTCCGGAAAAGTGAAGAATCGGATGCAGGGGGGGGTTGCCAACAGCAAAACAATATATGGACACATAGGGAGTGTAATGGAAATATATCCGCGTGAAGTTGAGTGTCTGGGCCAAGCGGCAGGGCGTTTGCTACAAGACGGCTTGGCGGATGTGGAAGGAGGGGCGTTTGCCGGTTCCGGCCGAGCAGTTGCCGACCGGAACCGTGATCGTGCATGCGGAGCCGACACAACCCGATGGCGTGGCCCTCTACGCGCGGGTGTCCAGCGCTGATCAAAAAGCGGATCTGGACCGGCAATTGGCTCGGTTGACCGAGTTCGCGCTGAGCAAACGGTTGCCGATCGTCAAGGCCGTCAAGGAGGTCGGCTCCGGCTTGAACGGCCACCGGAAAGGCATGATTGGGCTGCTACGGGATCCGAAGATCGGCGTCATCCTGGTCGAGCATCGCGACCGGCTGATGCGCTTCGGCTTCGAGTACATGGAAGCGGCATTGGCCGCGCAGAGCCGATCGATCCTGGTCGTGGAGCCGGACGAGAGGACCGACGATCTCACGCGCGACCTGCATGAGGTCATCGTTTTCCTGTCTGCCAGGCTCTACGGGAAGAGATCCGCCCAGGACCGCGCCAAGAAGGCGCTGGAAGCGCTCGCATGAGCAGACTCCCCGTTTTCACCTACCAGATCCGGTTGAGGATGACGCCTGAGCAAGCGGAATCGCTCGACGCCTATGCAGCGCATGCCCGGTCGGGAGGCAACCGTTTGCTTCCCGCGCCTCTGCTCCCGAAAGCGCGGGCATTGGGCGCTACCTGGGCTTTGCCGGCGGAACCCTGGCACGCGAAGCGTCGGCAGCACTGTTCGGCCGGCGTCCTGGACGATCTGCCCTGGTAGGGCAATGGTTGTCTATGGTTTTTGGAACGGCGTCTTCTCAGGGAGGAAAATATGCGTTTTGCCATTGTGGCGAGCAGTTATCACAAGGAGTATTGCGACGCCTTGGTTTCGGAGGCGGAAGCGGAGTTGCAGGAGCATGAGGTTATGGTCTGCCGGGTTCCGGGAAGCTTCGAGATTCCGCTGCAGGTCAAGCGGCTCGCCCATACCGGACAGTACAATGCGATCCTGGCCTTCGGCGTGGTCTGGCAGGGAGAAACCGAGCACGCGCACGAAATCTTGCGCGCGGTGACCGACAGCCTCATGAGGATCGCTCTGGAAGAAGATGTTCCGGTGATCCACGAGGTGCTCTCCGTCAAAAGCGAGGCCGAGGTTCGGGAGAGAACCATGGGCGAGCTCTCCCGCGGAAGGGAAGGGGCACGCACAGCGCTCGCGGTGGCCGAGCTGGCTCGCGGAAGGTGAACAGCCCGCGAAGGCGGGAACGCGTCAGGGCGCCCGTGGGAGCTTGGGATGACTGGAAAGAAGGGAAGCATGTCGCCGAGGAGGACGGCCCGGATCCGGGCCGTGCAATTTCTGTATCAGTGGGGAATCCGGCAGCAGCCGGCTTCCCGCGAAGTCCTGGAAGGCTTTTGGGCGCTGAGTCCGGCCAGCGCAGCCGCCCGCCGGTTTGCCGAGGATTTGATCCTGGGCGCGATCGATCATGTCTCTTCTCTGGATGAACGCATCGAGGAGTATGTGGAGAATTGGCAGATCGAGCGATTGGCGGCGGTCGATCGAAGTATTCTCCGGGTGGCTCTCTATGAGCTCTTCTTCCGAGGGGAAATCCCTCCGGTCGTCTCGGTGAATGAAGCGGTGGAGGTGGCGAAGCAGTTGAGCAGCGAGGAGTCCGGGAAATTTGTCAACGGGGTCCTCGACCGAGCGCTGCGCGACGTGAACCGGCCGCTTCGGGCAATTCAGGAAGGCGGAGAAGCGTGAAGACCTTTTGGCGGAAATTGGTCGAAAAGTTCACCCCGGGGGCAGGGGAGAAAGTCGACTGGGAAGCACTGCTGCTCGAGGCCGATTTGGGCTTGGCGCTAACCGAGAGGCTGACCCGACTGTTGAGCGATGAGGGTCTGCTCCGCAAGCCGAGGGAAGGAGAAGAGCGGATCCGCCAGGAGCTGCGAAGGATTCTCGCCGCTCACACTCCGAAGGTTGCGAACCCGGAGAGGCCCGAAGTCATTTTGCTTGTCGGGGTCAACGGCGGAGGGAAGACGACGACGGCGGCAAAGCTGGCCTTTCTCCACGGGAAGGAAGGAAAGCGGGTCGTGCTGGCGGCGGCGGATACCTTCCGGGCTGCCGCGGTCGAGCAGCTGGAGATGTGGGCTCGGCGCATCGGCTCGCGCTTCGTGGCCGGGAGCCCCGGAGCAGATCCGGCGAGCGTGGCCTTTCGGGCTCATCTGCAGGCGGAAGAGGAGAAGGCGCAACTGCTCATCGTCGATACGGCGGGTCGCCTCGCCACCAAAAGCAACTTGATGCTGGAGGCGGGAAAGATCCGGAGGACCCTCGCCAAGCGGGATCCCGAGGCCCCCCATCATGTCTGGCTCGTGGTCGACGGCACGGTGGGAACCAACGCCCTCTCGCAGGCGACGGAGTTTCATCGGGCGGTCGGGCTTTCCGGGCTGGTCGTGACCAAGCTGGATGGCTCCGCCAAGGGCGGGATGATTGCGGCGGTCCAGGAAGAGCTGGGCATTCCCACGGTCTTCGTTGGAACGGGGGAAAAAGTCGAGGATCTTGAGAGCTTCGATTCCGAGCGGTATGTCGAAGAGTTTTTCGGAGGCTGACGCCCGCTGGATGCGGAGAGCCTTGTTGCTGGCCCGCAAGGGCCTTGGCACGGCAAGTCCCAATCCGGTGGTGGGTGCCGTCCTGGTCCGCGAGGGGAAGGTTCTGGGCGAAGGATTCCATCGGCGTGCCGGGCTGCCTCACGCGGAAGTCGAAGCGATCGAGGATGCGCAGCGGAAGGGGAATCTCCCGAAGGGAGCCACTCTCTACGTAACGCTGGAGCCCTGTTGCACCTCGGGGCGGACGCCGCCCTGCGTCGATCGGATCCTCCGGGAAGGGATAGCCCGGGTCATCGTGGGAATGGTCGATCCGAATCCGCTTCACCAAGGGCGAGGTCTTGCCCTGCTCGCAAGCGAGGGCATCGAGGTCGGGCAGGATCTGCTTGAAGAGGAAGCGCGGGATCTGAATCGGCCGTTTGCTCGCTGGATTACCAGCGGCAGACCGTGGGTCGTGCAGAAGAGCGCCTCCTCCTTGGACGGACGGATCGGAACGCGAACCGGGGATGACCGGTGGCTCAGCGGCCCCGCTGCCCGCCGGATGGCCCACCGGCTGCGGTGGGAGTCCGACGCAATCTTGATTGGGGCCGAAACCGCCCGACGGGACGATCCGGCGCTGACCGTCCGTTTGCCCGGCAGGAAAGGCAAGCCGCAGCCGTGGCGCGTCGTCGCCAGTCGATCCGGACGGCTGCCGGAGAAGCTTCGCCTCTTTACCGACTCCGTTCGGGAACGGACGCTGGTCTTTCAAAACCTCCCCTTGCCCAGGCTCCTGGAAGAGCTTGGCCGGCGGGGGGTCTTGCGGGTCTTGGTCGAAGGGGGCGGAAAGCTTGCGGGAAGTCTTTTGGCCGAAGGACTCATCGACGAGGTCGCCCTCTTCCTTTGTCCGATGATCCTCGGGGAGGGGCCGCTATCGGTCGATTCGCCTCACCATCTTCTGGGAGCGCATTTTCGGTTGAAGGAATGTAAGCGGTTGGGCGACGATCTCTTCTTTCGAGGGATTCGGATCGATCACGAAGGCAACGAAGCGGGTTGAGCGGGTCGGGGAGGGAGGCGCGTGCATAGTCGAGTTTGCAAGGAGAGCCGTGAATCGGAAATCGGGAGCCTCCTTCTTTCGGAAGGCGTGATTCGCCAGAGGGTCAAAGCTCTTGCGGCGGACATTCGCACCGCCTACTCGCCGGTCCCGTTCACGATCGTCGGCCTGCTCAACGGCAGCCTTTTCTTCACGGCCGATCTCTTGCGGGAGCTTCCGCCGGAGACGGAGGTCGTGTTCTGGCGGGTAAAGAGTTACCGAGGAACCCTTTCGAGCGGCAACCCGGAGGGATTGGAGGCGGAAGGAGGGGAGTTTGCCGGTCGCCGGGTGCTCGTGGTCGACGATATCCTCGATAGCGGCTGCACCCTCTCTGCGGTGGAGAAGCGGCTCCGCGCCCTGGGCGCCTCCGCGGTGGAGTATTGCGTCCTCCTGGCAAAGAGGAGAGCGCGCCTTCCCGGGTCTCCGGTTCCCCGTTGGGTCGGCTTCGAGATTCCGGATCGGTTCGTCGTCGGCTATGGACTCGATTACAACGGGCGCTATCGCGGCCTAAGCTCGATTCGGATACTCGGGGAAGAGCAGATTCTCCCTGGAGGTGGGGAAAGCACGGCGTAGAGCGTCCTCCCGGGGAGCCGGGAGACGGGCGGGCGATCCGTCAAAGTTTATGGCCAGGCGTAGTGGGGGATAGTATGGGTCTCTCCAGGGAGAGACCAGGATAGGAGATGAGCCTCAAGTTTTGCCGACTCTGGTTGCAGAACTGGAAGAACTTCCTCGAAGTAAACGTTGATATCGGAGATCGGCTCTTTCTGGTCGGCCCGAACGCTTCGGGGAAGTCGAATCTTCTCGACGCTTTTCGCTTTCTTCGGGATCTCGCACTGCCCGGAGGCGGCTTTCGAGAGGCCATCGACCGGCGCGGGGGCGTGAGCGCGATTCGCTGCTTGGCCGCTCGCCGTTATCCGGACGTCGAAATTCGCGCATCTCTGCAGGACACCGACGGAGATCGTTGGGAATACCAGCTTGCCTTCAACCAGGACAAGCAGCGCTGTCCCGCCGTGAAGAAAGAAAGGGTCGAGCACAACGGAGAAGTGGTGCTCGACCGGCCCAACGACGAGGACAAAAAGGATTCCGAGCGCCTGACGCAAACTTCTCTCGAGCAGGTCAACGTCAACCAGCCGTTCCGGGACATTGCCTTTTTTTTTGCTTCGATCCGCTACTTGCATATCGTCCCGCAGCTCGTGCGGGAGCCCGACCGCTCGGTGGGGAGGACGAACGACCCGTTCGGAGGCGATTTTCTCGAGCAGATCGCCAAGACTCAGGAACGGACCCGCAATTCTCGGCTGCGGAGGATCCGGAAAGCTCTTTCGGGCGCGGTTCCTCAACTCGTCGAGATCGAGATGAAGCGGGATCAGAAAGGGACGCCGCACCTTCGCGGCAAGTATGAGCACTGGCGGCCGCAGGGGGCTTGGCAAGAGGAGAACCAGTTTTCCGACGGGACCTTGAGACTGATGGGACTTCTATGGGCCATCCTCGAAAAAGGGGGGCCTCTGCTGCTCGAGGAGCCCGAACTTTCCCTTCATCCGGGGATTGTTCGAGTCTTGCCTCAAATGCTCGCTCGAGTGCAACGACGTACGGGGCGGCAGATCTTCCTGAGCACCCATTCCCAAGACTTGTTTACGGACGAAGGCATAGGATTGGACGAAGTGCTCCTACTTCAGCCCTCCGCCGAAGGCACCGAGGTAAAACCGGCGGCCGAATTTCCGGAGATCGCCGCTCTGCTCGGAGGAGGAAGCAACCTCGCCGAAGCGATTCTTCCGAAGACGGGGCCAACTGCGCCGGAACAACTGCTCTTGGCCCTCGATCCTTAATGATGTCCGTCAGGAGCACCATCTATGCGACTGTCGAGGGCCTCGTCGATGCGGCCGTCGCGAAAAAGCTGATCGCGCACGTTGGAGCAAGCCCCGGCGAGATTTGCATCAAAAATGGGAAGACAAATGTCCGAAAGGGGCTCGACGGCTACGTCGCGGCCGCGCGTTACAAGCCTTGGATGGTTCTGATCGATCTCGAC